>DATAMU010000566.1:0-1549 GCA_036266605.1 Candidatus Acidiferrum sp.
TATTTGGCGTCGCCAAAGACATTGCTAACGGAGATCACTTCTTCACACGCTTCGAGCGATTGAACGGGAAAAAACGAATCGTGCGGGTTTTCTACGTCCGGGCAAGCTGGGGCGCAGCGTGCTGCGCCCCTACACAAAACCGCCGGCAAGATGCCGGCGCTACCACAGCTAGTTAACTATAGATAATAGTACACGGATAGTTTATACTTCGCGGCGCGTGCGTTGTTGAGTTGTCGTGTCGCTGCACATTGCGCTGGTGCGGCTCTGCGGCTGCGGAGAAATATGCTCTTTAAGACGCTGAGTGCTTCGGTGTATGGGATCGATGCCTACCTGGTGGAGGTCGAGGTGGACGTTGGCTCGACCAAACAGAGCGATTTTAATGTGGTGGGGCTGCCGGACAACGCGGTGAAGGAGAGCCGGGAGCGGGTGAAATCGGCGCTGCGGAATTGCGCGTTTGAATTTCCGCATGGGCAGGGAGTGACGATCAACCTTGCGCCGGCGGACGTGCGGAAGGAAGGGTCGGCGTTCGATTTGCCGATGGCGATGGGGCTGGCTGGCTGCATGGGGCATTTTTTTGGCAAGCCGCTGGATAAGTGCATGTTTTTAGGCGAGCTTTCGCTGGACGGGACGGTACGCGCGGTGAAGGGGGCGCTGTCGGCGACGATTGCGGCGCGGGATTGCGGGATCAAGTCGATCGCGGTGCCGGAATCGAACGCACGCGAAGCGGCGGTCGTTGACGGTGTCGATGTGTTCGCGGTGAAGTCGCTGCCGCAGGCGGTGGACTTGGTGAACTCGCCGGAGTCGTTCACGCCGGTGCGCGTGGATGCGCGGCTGATGCTGTCGGAGGCGTCGGAATATCTGGTTGATATGCGCGACGTGCACGGGCAGATGGCGGCAAAGCGGGCGCTGGAGGTGGCTTGCGCGGGCGGGCACAACATTTTGTTCATCGGGCCGCCGGGTGCGGGGAAGACGATGCTGGCAAAGCGGATACCGACGATCTTGCCGCCGATGTCGTTGGAAGAGGCGATCGAGACGACTCGGATTCACAGTGTTGCGGGAGTGCTGGATGATTCGCGCGGGCTGGTGGGGACGCGGCCGTTCCGGTCGCCGCACCATACGATTTCTGATGCGGGGTTGATCGGCGGAGGGGCGGTGCCGCGGCCGGGGGAGGTGTCGCTGGGTCATAACGGCGTGTTGTTTCTGGATGAGTTGCCGGAGTTTGCGCGAAACGTGCTGGAAGTGATGCGGCAGCCGCTGGAAGACGGGATGGTGACGATTGCGCGGGCGGCGGTGTCTGCGACGTTTCCGTCGCGGTTCATGCTGGCGGCGGCGATGAATCCGTGTCCGTGCGGATTTTTCAGCGACCCGACGCGGGAGTGCCATTGCACGCCGGCGATGATTCAGAGGTATGTGTCGAAGATATCGGGGCCGCTGCTGGATCGGGTGGATATTCAGATCGAGGTTCCGGCGGTGAAGTATAAGGAGCTGAGAGCGCCGGCGCCTTCGGAGGATTCGGCTTCGATTCGTGGGCGCGTAATCGAAGCGCGTG
>DATAMU010000567.1:0-5654 GCA_036266605.1 Candidatus Acidiferrum sp.
GACCAACCGAGCATTTTGTCCCGTCATGGCGAACGCTCTCCGGGCGGATAGCGCTGATGTTCGCGGGTTTCGCCACCCTTTTCGAGTTAGGTTTCTTCTATTCCTGGTTTTACAACGGTGGCAGCCCCCACGGATTACAGCCGCCTATAGGGATTTGGTCACACCTCAGACCTATCGCGTTCGACTCGTTTGTGGCTAGTCTGGTTTTCGCTACGCTGGGGAAAGGTCGATGGCGACTATTCTTCTTTTCTTGGGCACTGGCGCTACCACTTATTGCCACTATGTTGTTCGTGCTTGAGATGGACTGACAGCATCCCAAAATCTGCGCCCTTGACCTCACCGCCTCCCTGCGGCATCTTGTCCCTCCCATGGCGGACCGCCAACAGACCATCCTCTGCGTCAGCTCTTACGAAAAGGGCACGGAGTTCTTCCGCACGTGCAAGCAGATGGGCTGGCGCGTCCTGCTGCTCACCGTAGAAAAACTGCGGAATGGCGATTGGCCGCGTGAAGCCATCGACGAATTTTTCTACATGCCCGAAGACATTCTGCTCGAGCATCTGATTTACACCGTCAGTTACATGGCTCGCTTGCAGCACATCGATCGCATCGTGGCGCTCGATGAATTCGACATGGAAAATGTTTCGGCGTTGCGTGAGCACATGCGGATTCCGGGCATGGGGCTTACTACCGTCCGCTATTTCCGCGACAAACTTGCAATGCGGGCGCGTGCGAAAGAAGTTGGGATCCTCGCGCCGGAATTCGCGCACATTCTCAATTACGACGATCTACGCCATTTCATGGCCAACGTGCCCGGCCCGTGGCTTCTTAAGCCGCGGTCGCAAGCTTCGGGCATCGGCATGAAAAAGATTCAAACCCAAAATGATTTGTGGCCGTGGCTCGATCAACTCGGCGACAAACAGTCGTTCTATCTGCTCGAGCAATTCATCCCCGGCAGCGTCTTTCATATCGATAGCGTTGTTTCGGAACGCGAAGTCGTCTTTGCCGAAGCGCATGGCTATGGCTCGCCGCCGCTCGACGTTTCACATCAAGGCGGCGTCTTCACGACGGGCACGCTGTCGTACGATTCCGAAGACACACAGAAACTGCTCGCCGCCAATCGACAAGTCATCGAAGGACTCGGCGGCGTCCGCGGTGTCACGCACGGCGAATTCCTGAAATCCAACGCCGACGGCAAATTTTATTTTCTGGAAATCGCGGCACGCGTCGGCGGGGCTTACATCGCCGATGTGGTGGAGGCCGCGAGCGGCATCAATTTATGGCGCGAGTGGGCGCGACTCGAAATCGGAGCAGGGAAGGCAGGTTACACGCTGCCGCCGACACGAAAAGATCACGCCGGCGTCATACTCTGCCTCGCGCGGCAGGAACATCCCGACACAAATTCTTACAGCGATCCCGAAATCGCCTATCGCGTGCACAAATATCATCACGCCGGCTTCGTGCTTCGCTCGCACAGCCGCGAACGCGTTCAGCAGTTGCTGGACTCTTACGCCGTCCGCTTTCAAAACGATTTCCTGGCCTTCCAGCCCGTCCCCGAAAAACCAACGGCTTGAAGGAGGCGCAAATATCCAATCATTACTCAAAAATTAACTAACCGCATGGTACCAAACAAAAAGCGAAGACCTGTACCTAGGTTCAAGTAACCGTCTAGACCACCGTTTATAAGACGCCGTTTGCCTCGACGATGGGCAAGGTCTACAGTTTGCAGTGCCCCTGCCGATATATATGTTGATTGTTGGGGTGCCAGAGTCCTTGGGGGAGTATTAAGCATGTGGGGAAATAAGAAGCCGGATACGCCGCAGCAGCAGCCTCAAGCTGTGCCGCAGCCGCAGCCGGGGCCAGTTGCAGTGAATCCAATAAATCAGTCGCCGAAGCCTACTCCGGCGTCTTGGGAGGAAAAACCCGCAATGTCTACAGATTCTATGCGTCCATTGGGTGCAACATCGGACCGCGCCAGCGCGCGGCTCGGATCCAGCCTGCATGTGAAGGGCGAGATCACCGGCAGCGAGGACCTCTTGATCGACGGTTCGGTCGAAGGACTGATCCAGCTCGACGAGCGGAAGCTCACCGTCGGCGCGACCGCCAAGGTCACCGCCGATATCATCGCCCGTGAAGTGGTTGTCTACGGGACGGTGAAGGGCAATCTCCGCGCGAAAGATCGCATCGAGATCAAGAAGGACGGCTCGGTCAACGGCGACCTCACCACGTCGCGCATCATGATCGAAGACGGTGCCTACTTTAAGGGCTCGATCGAGATCGACAAGTCGGCGGATAAGGATTCGTCGCACAGCGCGTTTGCGAAGAAGGAAACGACCGCGACGGCTGGGAAGACGATCTAAGTCTGAGCAAACTTTAACAATTCTCTTGAGAGTTGAAATGCGGCGCGGGTTTGGTCCCGCGCCGTTTTTCTTTTTTGTGGCGCGACATCGAGTTGTGGCGCGAGATCGAAATTAACCGGTCGATCTTGCGGACATGGGGCGCAGCATGCTGCGCCCCTACACGGACGCGCAGGGCGGATCGTTTAGCGGACGGCCATGGCGGCGGCTTTGCCTTCGATCTGGGCGATGTCTTGGGCGGTGAGTTTTATGTCGCCAGCCTTCATTACGCCTTCGGCTTGTTTAGCGCTGCGGGAGCCGACGATCGCGCCGGTGACGGCAGGATTCAGCAAGGTCCAGGCGACGGCGATCGCGCCGGGCGTGGTGTTGTAGCGGTCGCCGATGGCGCGGAGGCGTTCGACGAGCTCGAGATTTTGCGAGAGTTTCGGTTCGCTGAATTCGGGTTTGTTGCGGCGCCAGTCGTTGGCGGGGAGATTTAACGCGCGTTCTCGGGTCATGCCGCCGGTCAACATGCCGGACAGCATCGGCGAGTAGACGATGATTCCTACGTTGTGATCTTTGCAGTAGGGCGCGACGCTCGATTCGATTTTGCGGCGCAGCATCGAATATGGCGGCTGGTCGCTTGTGACCGGTGCGATTTTGCCGCAGCGTTCGATTTGTTCGGCGCTGTAATTGGAGACGCCGATCCAGCGGACTTTGCCGGCTTTTTGCAGATCGACCATGGCTTGCCAGGATTCTTCGAGAGCCGGGCCGTTGTCTTCGGGCGGCCAGTGAATCTGGTAGAGATCGATTACGTCGGTCTCGAGACGCTTCAAACTGTCTTCGCATTCCTGTTTGATGGACGCAGCGGTGTGAACCTTTGTGACGGCGCCTTTGTCGTCCCAGCGCATCGCGCACTTGGTGAAAATGTAGGGGCGATTGCCTTTCCATGTTTTGAGGGCGCGAGCGACGACTTTTTCGGAATGACCGAAGCCGTAGACGGCGGCGGTGTCAATCCAGTTGACGCCGAGTTCGAGCGCGCGGTGAATCGCGGCGATGGAATCGGTTTCTTCTTGCGCGCCCCAGGCGAAGGCCCAATCTCCGCCGCCGATAGCCCAGGCGCCGAAGCCGACGGGCGTGATCATCAAATCGGAATTTCCGAGCTTGCGAGTCTGCACTTTTCCTCCAACTTTCTGTTTTCTATATCTTTAAGATGAGCTTCGCGCGCTCGCGGTTTCGCGTCGTGCAAGCAAGGGAGCTTTACGCGCGCAAGTAGTCGGGTTTCCACACTTTGATCATTTGCTTGATGGTCTTGCGGTCGTTGATTTTGTCGTCGAGCACTTTCCGCGCGAGGCCGGGGAGCTCCGCATCGCTGGCGAACCGCAACGAAACGAGTTGGTTCACAGTGAAGTCTTCAATGCGGGATTGCAGATCGGTGGGAAGCAGGCGTTGATATCGAAGCCGTTCTTCAAGCCGGATGACACGGTCCTGAACTTTGAGTGCCATGAGGCGGGCTACTAGCAGGGTGACAACGAGAGCAGCGGCGACGACCACCGAAAAAATCGCGTATGGCGAGTAGCCGAGGTGTTTCAGGCGAACGATCGACCAGACAAAATTTGCCAACAAAACCGGGGCCGCGAAAAAGTGAAACGGCGGAAAGAATCTGCCGTGATTGGAATAGTTCTGCTGTTCAGCCATGCGAATCCTCCAAAATGAGCGCGATTCGTTTGAGAGTGCGAAGTCGCGGTAAAAATTTGGTCTTTTGCATGCGTATTCGTAGCGAAGAATGTATCAAATTTGCTCGAAGAGCATCCAAACGAGCGTAAGAGTCGTAGAATGAAAGAGACGGGGCTTGGGTTGGAGTACGACCGAGTCGCGCCGCGAGAACGGGATCGAACATGTGGAAGTTTGGAAAGAAGCGGAGCGAACCGATGGCGAAAGCAACTTGGGGTGGCAAAGTCATTGCCGAGAGCAATGCGACCAAGGAAGTCGAGGGGAATCAGTATTTCCCGCCGGATTCGGTGAAGAAGGAATTCTTGAAGCCGAGTTCGCACACGTCGGAGTGCCCCTGGAAGGGCACGGCGCATTACTATTCGCTGGAAGTGAACGGGATGCGGAACGACAACGCGGCTTGGTTTTATCCTTCGCCGAAGACGGCGGCTGCGGAGATCAAGGATCACATCGCGTTTTGGAAGGGCGTGCACGTCGAGGCGTAGAAGAGGTTGACAGTCGACAGTTGAAAGTCGAAAGAGAAAAGCCTCTGGGGCGTTGCGGTTAGCGATCACGTAGAAAAAATCCTTAAACATTTGAAATCGTGCGGACATGGGGCGCAGCATGCTGCGCCCCTACATGTTCTTGCGATGCGCGCGGAATTTCAGGCGATGATTTTGGATTCCGTGAATCCGCATAGCGAACACCTGTGTGCGCGTGGTGGTCATTTGGCGAGTTCGTTTTTGAAGACGGAGCCGTTGTGCATTACGAATTGGACGTGCTCCAGCGTGGCGATGTCTTTTAGCGGGTCGCCTTGGACGGCGATGATGTCGGCGAAGGCGCCGGCGGCGATTGTTCCGATTTCACTTTTCATGTCGAGCATTTCGGCGGGGCGCGAAGTAGCGGCCTGGATTGCGTCCATGGGGGACATGCCGAATTCGACCATGCGGGGAAATTCGCGGGCGATGGATTCGGTCCAGGGCATGCCGCCGATGTCGGTGCCGAAGATAATTTTCAGGTGGGCTTGCAGCGCGCGCTTGTACGAGGCTTCGTGAGCGGCGGCGCGTGCGCGATCGCGCTTGCCGGCCGGCGTGTCTTCGGGCGCCCAATCCTCGTAGTAGATCTGCAACGTGGGGCAATACCATGTGCCTTGCGCGGCCATTTGTTTGACCTGCGCGTCGGTCATGTCGAGGCCGTGCTCGACGGAGTCGCAGCCGCCGTCGAGCGCGCGTTGCAAGCCGATGCCGTTGTAGGCATGGCAGGCGACTTTCTTTCCCCATCCGTGAGCTTCATCGACAATCGCTTTTAATTCTTCGACCGTGAGCGTGGGCTGTGAGACGAGATGGCTCTGTTTGTCGACCCATGACCGATGGGTCATGTAAACCTTGATCCAGTCGGCGCCATGATCGAGCTGCTGGCGGGCGGCTTTGCGGGCTTCGACGGGGCCGTCGATGATTTGTGCGCCTTTCGGCATGTCGAGTTCGGGTGCGTAGCCTTCGAGGTTGTATCCGCCGGTGGAAGAGATCGCGCGCGTGGCGCAGAAGAGTCGCGGGCCGGGGATCGTGCCTTCAGCGATGGCTTCTTTTATTTCGACATCGCCGTATCCGGCGC
>DATAMU010000568.1:0-3105 GCA_036266605.1 Candidatus Acidiferrum sp.
CGGCGAGCGTCGAAAGCGTTTCCTGGGAATTCGCGTTGCCGTTGAGGTCGTTGAAGATGGCGTTGCCGTTGTAGGCGGATTGGCCGTGCAGGCTGGCGTTTTGCGCTTCGCCGCCCGGAGGAAACGCCTGCAAGCCGCGCACGTCGAGCGGATAGATTGAAACGTTTGCTTTCACCGCGGCGGCGGTCGCGGCGCGCAATGCGGATTGATTGTCCACGCCGGATTGCGTGATTCCGTTGCTGAAGTAAATGATGGATTTTTTCTGCGAGATTTTTCCCAGCGATTGCATGATCGATTGCAACGCAAGCAATTTTCGATCGGCGGTGAAAGTGTTGTAGTCGGTGTCGTCGGGGGTGAAAGAGCCGCCAGTTTCAGCTGCACCTTCGCTCGAGCCTTCGGCGCCGGCGTCGTAGCCCTGGCCCTGGCTGGAACTGTAGGCGGCCAGCGATGAGAGAACTTTCTTTTTGTCGTCGGTGAAATCGAGATCGACGTGCATGTTCGTCGAGAGCGAGACGAGCGCGATCATGTCGGCCGGGAGCATTTTTTCTTTTATGAATTTTGTGGCGGAATCGACGCCACGTTCGATCTGCTCGGGGTCCATGCCGCTGAAATCGAAGAACAAAAGGATGAGGCGGCGGTCGCGCGCGTCGATCTGAACGGGATTGGAGGAATGGAGCAGGCCAGGATTTGGCGCGTTGGCGGTGGCGCCGGTGACGGTGGCGTCGGCGGGGCCAGCGGTAGCGAGGGCGTCTACGTTTTCAAAATCGAAAGTGGAGATGTCTTGTTTCTTGCCGTCTTCGGTGACGATGAAATCGGTCTTTTTCAAATTGCGAATGAGATTTCCGTGGCGGTCGCGGGCGACGACGTTGACGAGGACGAGTTCGGAGGTGACGCGCATGCGGTATTGGGGTTGTTGGGGGGCGTCTTGGGCGCGGAGAGACGCGAGCGCATTTGTGAACGTCAGAAATACGGCGAGCGCGGCGGCGACTTGGCGTATTAGAGGCATGACCGATACCTCTCGGTTGGGGTGAAAAATTCAAGACGCAGAGATCGTGCGGACATGGGGCGCAGCGGTGCTGCGCCCGTACAAAATCGAGCTGCGATTGCCGAGGCGGGCACGGCGTGCCGTGCCCCTACGCAGAGGATCGAGGCTGGTGAAACGCGGGGACCAGTTTTAGGCGAGTTGCGCATTAGAAGCGGAACCTCGCGATTAGGGTTACGCGGCGGGTGGAACCGGCGGCGGTGACTTGGCCAAACTGAAGCGAGTTCACGACGGTGTTGATCGACGCATAGTTGATGAAATTGAAGATGTTGGCAGCCTGAATGCGGAGTTCGAGTGCGCGCGATTCCTTGATCGTGATCGATTTGCTGAGCGACATATCCATCACGAATTGTCCGGGGCCTTCGATGATGTTGCGGCCGGCGTCGCCGAACGCGGTGCCGTTCGGATTGGCGCAGGTGTTCGCTGTACCCGAAGAAGTCGATGGCGCGCAGAACGCGGCGGTGTTGAACCACGCAGCAGCCGAGGGATTTGTGAGCGTGATCGGTGCGCCGGTCACGTCGCCGCGCAGCGAGCCGCTGACGCCGCGGTCGATGTCGAAGCTATTGCCGAGAACGCGCGGCGTGTACCACAGGCCGCTGGCGACGGTGAAATCGCCGCTGAGCGACCACGCATTGAAAATATGCGAGAGCGCGCCGCGCTGCAAGAAGCGATGCCCATCGCCGAAAGGCAACTCCGCAATCCAATTTCCTGTGAACTTGTGCGTTTGATTGAAGCTCGAAAGACCGCGATCGGCCGCGATGTCGAACGGATCCTGCGCGACGACTACGCCGCCACCGCCAATCGACGACGCGTCGTCGATCGATTTTGAAAATGTATACACGAGGCCGTAGCTGATGCCGTGCGACTGCCGCTTGCGAACGCGCACCGAGCCCGCGTGAAAAACGGAATTGCCCGCCGAGGATTCGTAGATAAACGGCTGAAGCCCCGCGATGGTATTGATAGCGCGTTCCGTATCGAGGCGCGTGCCCTTGGAGCCGTTGTAATCGACATTGAGCAAGAAGCCGTGCGGCAGCGTGCGCTGGATATCGAGATTCCAGATCTGCACGTAGCCGAGCCGATAGTTGGGATCGATTCCGTAGTTGTTGGTGACGAGCCCCGGCGGAATGGCGGGAAATCCGTTGGCTAGAGTGAGCGGCACGCCTGCGCTGGCGACGTTTGTCGCGGTGACGGCGAACGGCGGCTGGAACGCGAAGTTCTGAATAATGTTCGCGTACTGCGCGAGATTGTAGTTGACGCCGTAGCCGGTGCGAACGACGGTGTTTTTGAACGGGCGCCAGGCGATTCCGATACGGGGAGCGAAATCGTTGCGATCGGGATGCAACAGAGAGGAAGGAAATCCCGACTCGCCCGGGAGCACGACGGTCGCGCCGGTGAAACCGTTGGCGACGTCGAGGTTGGCGATGCGATCGTGCGCTTCGGTGTACGGGCCGTTGTATTCGTAACGGAAACCGAGATTCAGAGAAAGCTTCGGAAGAATGCGCCAGTCGTCTTGTGCGAAAAGGTCGAAGGAGTTCGATGCGAAGTCATACGAATCGGTACCGGATTGCAGCGTCGTCTGTTGCGGCAGCCCGAGCAGAAAGTCGGCAAGATCGTAACCGGTGTCATTGACGGGATTCGCGCCACCTGCGAATTGCGAAGTCTCCAGGCCAGTGAAGACGAAGGATCCTTCGGCGTTTTTCGCGGAGCGGAAGCTTTGCAGAATGCGGCGATAGTCTCCACCGAAGCGAAAGTTGTGTTTGCCGCGATACCAGGAGAGCGTGTCGGAAATTGTGTAGGTCTGATCGAGTTCGCGGCGCGGCGTGGGATCGGTGAGGCCGCTGAACGAAGTCAAGCTGATGCCGGGAATGCCGAAATCGAACGGATCGGTGGAAACTCCAGTGATTCCCGCGAGGCCGGCGACGTCGATGTTGTTGGAATAGAGATTCGAAGTCGAAACGTGATTGTGATTGTAGGTGAAGCGAAGAATGTTGGTGCGGCGGCCGTTGCCGTAGGTCCAGCCGACATTCGCTTGCAGGCCCTGCGTGTTGGTATTGCCGGCGAGC
>DATAMU010000569.1:0-1635 GCA_036266605.1 Candidatus Acidiferrum sp.
CCGCCACCGGCAACGACAACATCATGCTCACCGAACGCGGCGCCACTTTCGGCTATCAAAACCTCGTCGTCGATGTCCGCTCGTTCCCCATCATGAAAAAATTTGGCTACCCGGTCGTCTTCGACGCCACGCATTCCGTCCAACTCCCCGGCGGCCAGGGCAACGCCAGCGGCGGCCAGCCCGAATTCATCGAGCCACTTGCCCGCGCCGCTGTAGCCGCAGGCGTCGATGGCATTTTCCTCGAAACGCACGACAACCCCGCCGAAGCCCTCTCCGACGGCCCAAACGCGCTCCCACTCGCACAACTCCCGCAACTCCTCGCCCGCCTCAAAGAACTCTCCACCCTAGTCCGAAAGTGGGACGCTCAATGAGTCTTGGCGCCAAATTAGAACAACTTGTCATCCTGAGCCGGCCGCCAGGCAGCCGAAGGAACTCAACCACCGCGTCTTGGCATAGTCCCGTCCGCGTCCTCTCACGGAACACGGAACACGAATCACGGATCACGCCGTCATGAGCCTCGACACCGCGCGCCGCGTCCTCAAAATCGAAGCCCAAGCGATCCAGGACGTTCTCTCGCGTCTCGACGCCACTTTCGAAAAAGCCGTCGATCTCCTCTTCGCCTGCAAAGGCCGTGTCGTCCTCACCGGCATGGGCAAGTCCGGCCTCGTTGCGCGCAAAATCTCCGCAACTTTTTCGAGCACCGGCACGCCGTCTTTCTTTCTTCACCCAGGCGAAGCCCTCCACGGCGACCTCGGTATGATCGCCCGCGGTGACACGCTCATCGCCGTTTCCTACGGTGGCGAAACCGAAGAGATTATTCGTCTTCTCGAAGCGCTCAAGCGCCTCGAGATTCCCCTCATCACACTTACCGGCAACCTGAAATCAACGCTCGCGGAATCCAGCGACACCGCTCTCGACGTCAGCGTCAAAGAGGAAGCCTGCTCTCTCAACCTCGCCCCCACCGCGAGCACGACAGTCGCGATGGCCGTTGGCGACGCACTCGCCGTCTCGCTCCTCGAACGCCGCGATTTCCGTCCCGACGATTTCGCCGCTCTTCATCCCGCCGGCCGTCTCGGCAAAAAACTTCTCCGCGTCGAACACCTGATGCATTCCGCCGACGCTCTCCCTCGCGTCTCGCTCGAAACAAAAATGCCCGACGTATTCCACGAAATGAGCGCGAAAAAACTCGGCATGACCACCGTGCTCGCCGCCGACGGAAAACTCGCCGGAATCATCACCGACGGTGACCTCCGCCGCCTGATGGAAAAACAAGGCGGAGCAACGCTCTCGCTCACCGCCGGCGATGCCATGACGCGCAATCCTCAAACCATCGGCCCGCACGTCCTCGCCAGCGAAGCCCTCAACGCCATGGAGAAGAAAAAAATCACATCGATCGTAGTGGTGGACGACGCGCAAAAAGTCGTCGGCGTCGTCCACCTCCACGACCTCTGGACCCTGGAGTTGATTTAAAATCTCAAACGTCTTTCAAAATTCAATTCATCGCAGCGCAATGCGCCAAGACCTGTAGCCGCGATCGCTTCCCAGATCGCGGGGTTTAGACTCAACTCCGGCAGCACCGATATCGAGAACAAGCACCACCGCAACGACCTATCGTTTTTCAAATTTCAAGGAGCA
>DATAMU010000570.1:0-2281 GCA_036266605.1 Candidatus Acidiferrum sp.
ATCCGCACCCCGTCATACATTTGCCTTTGGGAGCCGCACCCTCAGCTTTTAGAGGGTGCGGGTTTAGATCAAGCCTTCACCCACATCACAACGACAACCACAATCGTTTTGGAGTGCGGCACTCCCGTGCCGCTTTTACGGTTGCCACCGCATGGCCACTTGCCCGCGCAGCCGCGTCGACGTTTTCAAAACATCAACCATGCCAATGAAACGCCTTCTGGATAATTCGCCACCCACTCGGAGTCTTGAGCAACGTGAACAAATCCGACATGCGCACATCCGCGCCGGCCAGCTTTCCCGACCATCCGGCGACCTCAAGACGCACCACCGCGATCGAGTCGAGAATGTCCACGCTCACAACGCGCGGCTCGATCTTCGGCGCCGGCCCGTTCTTGTCGATCCAGTCAAAAAGAAACGCCGGCCCGACAGCAAGCTGTCCACCGGCATAGCCAAAAAATGAAGCATCCGGATGAAAAGCGGGCCGCATCACCTCGCTCTTCCCCTGTTTGCTTCCGTCGATATACATCTGGATGGATTTCGAAATTCCGTCGTACTCGGTGAGGTAAGTTGTGTTTGCCATGCGCCGACACTAAATTTCACCGCGCCAGGGCGTCAACAGCCAAACCCGGCCAAACCCGGTCGCTCCACTCGATCGCGAACCTCTATCAGTAGCGCCGGCATCTTGCCGGCGTCTTTGACTTTCACTAACTAACTACGAATCAACGGAATCGCCACAACGCATGTAGGGGCGTAGCACGCTACGCCCCAAGCCCGCAAAGTCGCTGCCCTGAGGATCGATCACCCACCCACCATTCAAAAACCTATTTAGGCGTTCGAACCCACCCTTCCGTTTTTCGAACTGCCGGGCGACGACGCGCAACAGTCCGGTTCCTCGTTCGAATGAGTACGACTAAATACCTATTGACAAACAAATAAAATAATGCTACCATGCTCTGTGAATCGCCTTCGCCAACCTGGTCGAACGCCTCCTCGCTCCTCAGACCTGCGAATATCTGAATTTTTCACACTAAGCCTCCTCGCATCTCCCACATATTCCGGCACTTGCGCACTCCCATTTTCCGTATTTTTTGTATCTCCAACATTCCAAGACGCTTGCACGCTCTTTCAAAAAACATGGGGGGTATACCCCTTCTGCTCCCAAAAATCACCATCGATGTCCGAATCGTTCAATACGCCCCGCATCGATCCGCCAATACTCCTTCCGAATCATTCTCGCGGAGGACCCATGCCTCGAAAGCTACCGCTCTACAAATTCGCATTCGGATGCTCAATCGCCGTCGTTACGGCTGCCGGCTGGTGCTCAGCGCAGACCAAGGAACGTGCCATGCTAAGCGCCGATTCGTTCACGAAAGCGAGAGACTTCATCAATCGCACGGGCCGTCCGTTGGAGCGTGCACGATTCAAATTTCATTTCGAGCAGGGAAGCGCCAGCCGAGTGATCGCGGATCTGGCCAAATTCCAAAATCCCGACGGCGGTTTTGCAACCATTCTCGAAAGCGACAGCCGCTGGACCGGCTCGTCTCCCAACGGAACCAGAGTCGCGCTGAAAATTCTCACCGATGTAAAAGCTCCGGCCGACGATCCTCATGTGCGAGCCGCTGTGAAATATCTAGTAGCGACCTTCGACCAAAATAGCGGCACGTGGCGAGCGCTTCCCAAAGAGGCGAACTCCGCGCCGCACGCGCCGTGGTGGCACGTCCACGAAGACTCCGGGAAGTGTGATGTGGACAGCCCCGTCTTCCCCACCGCCGCACTCGCCGGATATTTGCAGCGTTACAAAGCACTTCTTCCAAATAGATTCCTGAATCGCATCACCGATTCATCGCTGAAATACTTAGCCGATGCGCCCGTAAAAATGCAGATGTCCGACATCGACATGCTCACCGAACTCGTCCGCCTGCTCCCGTCCGACGACCGGCGCCGCGCGGCAGCCGTGCTGAAACTCAGAGCGGCACTCAACGCGACAGTCGTTCGCGACCCGGAACAATGGACGTCGTACGGAATTCAGCCGCTCTCGTTCATCGATTCGCCGAACTCGCCTTTCTATCCCGGCCTCGAAAAAGAAGCCGACATAAACCTCAACTACGTCAACCAAACACAAAAAGAAAACGGCGGCTGGCCCCTGAACTGGTCCTGGAGCGACGTTGATCCCGCCGCGTGGAAAATCGCCGAACAAGAATGGCGAGCCGTAATGACTCTAGAAAAACTCGAACGCCTGGAGGGCTTCCACAGGATCCAACACTAGACTGCGCCGCTCAGC
>DATAMU010000571.1:0-6142 GCA_036266605.1 Candidatus Acidiferrum sp.
TTCCGCATCGTCGAGAGACTCGGCGGCGGCGGAATGGGTGTTGTTTACAAAGCGCAAGACACGCTCCTCGACCGCTTTGTAGCTCTGAAGTTCCTTCCCGAATCGCTGGCCAACGATCCGCAAGCTCTGGAACGCTTCCGCCGTGAAGCCAAAGCGGCTTCGGCATTAAATCATCCCAATATCTGTACCATCTACGAGATTGGCGACGCGAACGGCGAATCCTTCATCGGCATGGAATTTTTGGATGGGCAGACGCTCAAGCACACGATCGGCGGGCGTCCCATAGAAATGGAGCGGTTTTTCACTCTCGCCATCGATATGGCCGATGGCCTGGATGCGGCGCACAGCCAGGGAATCGTGCACCGCGACATCAAGCCGGCGAACATTTTCGTAACCAAGCGCGGCCACGCCAAAATTCTGGACTTTGGTCTGGCCAAAGTGAACAGCCCTGGCGCCAACACGTTTTCGCAGGCGACGCAGGATGTGGACGCCGAGCACCTCACCAGTCCCGGTAGCACGCTTGGCACAGTGGCGTACATGTCGCCGGAGCAGGCGCGTGCGAAAGAACTGGATACGCGAAGCGATCTTTTCTCGTTTGGGACTGTGCTTTATGAAATGACCACGGGGCAGTTGCCCTTCCGTGGAGAGAGTTCCGCCAGCATCTTCGATGCAATCCTGAACCGCGCTCCGGTTCCGGCCCTGCGCCTCAATCCCGATCTTCCCGCTGATTTGGAGAGAATCATCGGTCGCGCGCTCGAGAAGGACAGGGAACTGCGGTATCAGCACGCGGCGGAAATCCGTTCCGAGCTGCTGCGCCTGAAGCGCGACACCGATTCAGGGCGCTCGCAAGTCGCGAGTTCCGGCGCGACACAGACGGGGCAAGACTCCGGTTCGCAGCTCAGTCAACAGTCTCCGGTCGTTTCTGTTCCCTCGCTCGCGCCCACGACCGCCTCGTTATCGCCTGGAGCCTTGTCGTCATCAGCGACCGAAAAATCTCCGTCATCAACGGGGAGCGAAAGTCTGTGGAAGTTTGCCGTTCTCGCGGCCGTGATTCTTATAGCTGCGATCGGAGGCTTTCTCTTTTTCCGCTCGCGCTCGGCCGCTCATCCAGCCCTCACCGCCAAAGACACCATCGTCCTCGCCGAGTTCGATAACAAGACCGGCGATCCCGTCTTTGACGACACGCTGCGGCAGGCGTTGACCGTCGCGCTCAACCAGTCCCCGTTTCTGAATGTCCTCGGCGACAACAAGGTCGTGGCGGCGCTCAAGCTCATGGCCAAACCGCCCAACACTCCGCTCACCGATGATGTCGCCCGCGAACTCTGCCAGCGGGCAAACAGTAAGGCATACGTCACCGGATCGATTGCCGCGCTGGGCAGTCAATTCGTCCTAGGACTAAAAGCCTTCAATTGCCAAAGCGGCGATTTGCTTGCACAAGGCCAGGAGACCGCGCCGTCCAAAGAAAAAGTACTCGACGCGCTGGGAGAGGCTGCGTCAAAGCTGCGCGGTCAACTCGGTGAGTCGCTGTCTTCGGTGCAGAAATATGATGTACCGCTCGCGGAGGCCACCACCAGTTCGCTCGAAGCGTTGAAGGCTTACAGCATGGGACGCAAAGTCCAGAACAAGCGCCAGGTGGAGGCCCTGCCGTATTTTCAAAAGGCCATCGAGCTGGACCCCAATTTTGTTAGGGCCTATTCCTCCATTGGAGCCGTATATGTCTCTCAGGGCGAACTCAGCCGAGGGAGAGACTACTTTCGCAAGGCTTACGAACTGCGCGAACACGCCAGCGAGCGCGAGAAGGCTCTCGTTGAGGTTGCTTATTTTGAAAATGTTACAGGTGAGCTGGAGAAAGCCGTTCGCGTTCGGGAGCGGCTTATGGCCGCGTATCCCGGCGCGTCAACCGACTTCAACACCATAGCGATTGATTATGCAGCTCTCGGACAGTACGCCACAGCGCTCGCGGCTTATCAAAGGGCGATTCAGCTGGATCCGGATAGCGAGCCGCCCCAGATCAATCTCAGCAACACCTTGATGGCTCTGCAGCGGTTTACCGAAGCCCGCCAGGCCCTTGGGCAGGCATCGGCAGACGAGCGGAATGACTACCTCTATCACTCTCAACAATACGCCATGGCTTTCCTCGCAGCGGATCCTAAAGGTATGGAGCAGGAGCAAAACTGGTTTGCCGCTCACTCGGACGAAGCGAGTTTCGGTTTCTCATTGGTTTCGGACACCGAAGCCAGCGCGGGACGCCTCGCCAAAGCGCGAGAGTGGAGTAGGAAGGCGGGGGATTCCGCTGTCCACGCAGACGCCAAGGAAGACGGCGCCATCTGGCTGGAGAATAACGCCATCGCGGAGGCCGCCTTGGGGAATCCCCCACTCGCGCGGCTCCAGGCGGCGGAAGGGCTCAAGTTGGCGCCCGATAGCCAAGCCGCGAATGTGGAAGCAGCCCTCGCTCTTGCCACGGCCGGAGAGACGGCGCGCGCGGAATCCATGGCGCAGGATCTGAACCGTAAATATCCGCTGGATACGCAGTTGCAATCGCTCTGGCTGCCTGCCCTCCGCGGACAGATTGCGTTGAACCACAAAAATCCGAAGGGCGCCATCGAAGAGTTGCAGAAAGCCTCAGGCGATCTCGAATACGGGCAGATCGCATTCGTGCTTAATATTTCCTCTTTATACCCAACATACATTCGTGGGCAGGCGTATCTCGCGGCAGGCCAAGGTAAGGAAGCCGCCGTGGAGTTTCAGAAAATACTCGATCACAGCGGTGTCGTGTGGAATTGCTGGACCGGATCGCTGGCGCATCTCGGCGTAGCGCGCGCAAATGCGCTAGTCGCCAAATCCGCCCATGGGGCTGACGCCGATCTTGCGCGTACACGCGCACTTGGGGCGTACAAAGATTTCTTCGCGTTGTGGAAAGACGCCGATCCTGGCTTGCCCATCCTTCAGCAAGCTAAGTCCGAATACGCGAAACTGCAGTAGGTCACTGCCGGCAGGTTTCGTAGACCGGGCAATACCAGTGTTTGTCAATCCCTCGTCGAATCCATCCATGACGCGAAGAGTTAAGCTGTTCCTCGGACCAGTAGAAATCGAAGCACGATTGCCTCTAGCCTATCCGCAGGCTCAGAAACAAGAGGATATCGTGATCAAAAAGCGACCGATGAATTCAGAAGGCAGGGAGGTCGAGCGACGAAAAAGTCGTCGATTTGGCGTCACCGTTCCGGTTGAGGTGAGTTGGCGGGGCTCGAACGGCCTGGCGTTGAAGGAAGAAGCGACCGCGCGGCAAGCGAATGAAAATGGGGCTTTTCTAAAAATGTCGAAGTACCCGGACGTGGGCACCCGCGTCACGCTTGCTAATTTCCTGTCCGCTCAGACGGCTGAAGCGCGAGTTTTGGCGTCACCGAATTCCCGCTCCGGAGTGGCGGGCGGGATTGTTGTCGAGCTCGTGGTCCCAAACGAGGTTTTTTGGGGCATCGACCTGCAAATGAACAAAACAGTCGTGGAGTTACAGAATCTCGAAAATGCTCTCAAGACACAGGATGTGGATCAACGTCTTATCCGTGAATATCGATCTGCGATCGACAACATTTGTAGCCTGATGGACACCTTGCGACAGCACCGAGTGTCCACAGCCTCTCCGTCGGATGATCAGGAGGCGCTTCGCGATCTGGCCGAAGACCGAGTTCGGCGCAGCAACCAACTTTGCATGGATGTGATTGCGGACATTGATGCCGGGCGAATTCCGGACAACGCCGCCAGCGTCCAGGAACTTAGTGAAACAGTTCTTGTCCTCCAGCAACGCTTCAAGAAAATCGGAAAGTCTGGCGCTACGCCAGTGAATCGATCCCGCGTGGAATGACCGATCGCATCTCGACGACATACCGACTACACCGAGTAGCCGTTGAAGCCGTTCAGCCTTTCTCAGCATCCAAAATCCGGCTATTCAATTTGGGCTAGGTGGGCGGGGAAAACGTGCATCAGAATTGGAAGCACCTCTGTACAGGTTTGCTCTGTTTCATCGTCGGCTGTCTGGCTCCCCAGACAGCTCTTTGCCAAACCGAGTCAATCGGGACCTCGCGATTTTCGCCCTCCCCGGCTGAACGCACATTCCTAATTTCCTCGGCCGGGGATTTCAAACTCGCGACTCCGCCGCCGGTGCGGTTTGAGCGATACGAAAGGCAAGAATATTGGGCTGGCTTAAGCGCGACAGATGGTGCGGCCGCAGGCTGGCCTCATCCGCAATCGCAGAGTCAAACGCAAAGTGCCAGTCATGATGGACTGATCAAGCGTTCGGTGAAGAGAACATTGCAGGACCAAAAGGAGCTCTACCGTGCGCCGTTCAAGCCTTCCAACTTCAAATGGGATTTGTTGGTCCTTGGAACGACCGCACCGCTTTTAGCTTACGACCGCCACATCGAGAAGCACGTTGGCACCACCTATCAATCGTCTTTTCAGACGACCTCGAACGTAGCGATTGGCTCGCTCTCAGGCGCCCTGCTTGCAGTGTACGCGTGGGGCATCAAGGGCGATCATCCGCACGCCAAAGAGACGGGAGCGCTCGAACTAGAGACGCTCGTCAACACATTCCTGATCTACACACCGATGCAGTTGGTTGGGGCGAGGCAACGCCCCGACGAGGGAAATGGGAACGGCGATTTTTGGCAGCATCACGCTATTAACACATCCTTCCCCGGCGGACACGCCATGTTCACCTTTGCGATGGCGACGGTGTTGTCACACGAATATTCGCAAAAGTGGGTGCAGGTGTTGGCGTATTCGGCAGCGTCGGCCGTAACGGTGAGCAGGTTCATGGCTCGTGATCATTGGTCGTCGGACATGCTGGTTGGATCCGCTCTGGGAATCGGGATCGGCTCTCATATTTTTCACGCGCATTGCAATCCGGACTTAAGCGACTCGTGCAAACGCCACGTGCGATGGATCTTCTGAGCGAGCGATAGTGATTCTGTTTATTGAGTTAGTGCTTGGCGGGCTTGTCGAGGCTGAGGGTCATGTCGTGGAAATCGAGGGTGAGGATGGAGTCGCGGAAGAGTTCGAGGCCGACGGTGGCGTCGAAGAGGCCGTCGGGTTCGTGGACGGCTTCGGTGGGGAAGTAGACTTTGGCGCCATCTTTGGCGAGGGTGAGGCCCTGGAAGCTTTCTTCGCTGGCGTCGGCGACGCGCATGCCAGCGCCGCCGTCGGTGAGCGGGAACATGCGGGTGTCGGTGGTTGCGTTGGCGCCGTTGAGGCTGAGCTTGTCGATGGATGCGGTGTAGACGAGCATCGAGCCGGTATACATCGTGTCGAGTTGCGCGCTGACTTTTTCGCCGTTAATTGTAAAACCGTCGGCGACGACGATGGGCGGCCCTTCGTTGCCGAAAGTGATGAGGGAGAGTGTGTCGCACCTGCCGGTGCATTTTACCGGCGCTGTAAGAATGTCGGAGATGCGGAGTTTGTTGGTGACGAAATCGAGTTGGATGATGCGGTCTTTGAAAGCGGGATAGGCGAGAGTGCCGGCGACGTCGGGCATTTGATTTTGCGCGATCATTTCAGTGAGGTCCATGCCGGCAGCAGTGACTTGCGACAGCGTCATGGAGCCGATGTGAAGCGCGTGGATGCGCGTGGGGATCATTTCGATCGGAGCGCCGCCGGGTTTTGGCGGGTGGAGCGGCTGGAGGTCGGCGGCCTTCATGATTTTCATGTCGAGGACGGAATCGACGTTGCCGGTGTCGATGACGAATTTGAGCGGTGCGCCGTCGTTGATGCGGCCTTCGATGCAGGGAGTGCCTTTGCAGTCGAGGAGGGGAACTTCGGTGAGGAATTTAACGCCGTTGTAGGCTGCGGAAGTGGATTGGGCGCGGGCAGCGGGTGCGGTGATGGCGGCCGTTAACAGGACGGCTGCTGTGAAGAGTTTCTGGGCGCGACGGGTGAGAGCATAATTTTGGCGGGGGACGGGCATGGGCGATCCTTTTTATGCTCGCAGCGCATTCCCTGTAGGCGTCGGCGAGGCGCTCCAGTTATAGACGAACCTTGCGCGTGAATGCTAGCATTGATGTTAGTTCGTTCAACGGTGGGGCCGTGGCGCAGTTGGGAGCGCGCCTCGATGGCATCGAGGAGGTCGTGGGTTCGAATCCCATCGGCTCCA
>DATAMU010000572.1:0-7748 GCA_036266605.1 Candidatus Acidiferrum sp.
CGTCGGGGAGACGTTTCCGACGGTCGCGAGCGGGGATAAGTCGAAGGATTTCGCGGTGATCGGGTTTACGCCGGCTGAGGCGCAAGGCGAATGGCGGGCTGGCTACTACCGCTTTGAGGCCGACCTAACGGAGCTGAACGAACAGCTTTTGATGCTGGCGCGATAGGGTTGCGACTTAAGCCATTTAAATTGAATGTTTTAGTGAATATTACGGCAGAGTGTCAATTCGGAATTACCGGGATCGTCGGGTAAACTCCCGATATCAATTCGTGCACAAGGCGTGATACGAATCGCCATCCAGTCCAACTGACGGGCTCTTTGCGTTTGGGGGAATCGTGGCGCCACTCCGCATATTCTTAGCTGACGACCATGAAATCGTCCGATTTGGACTCCGAACCCTGTTAGAGATTCATGGGGAATGGATGATTGTGGGGGAGGCTTCGGACGGGGCGACGGCGATCGAGGGAGTTCTGAGTTGCGAGCCGGACATCGCGATTCTGGATATCGGAATGCCGATTGTGGACGGGTTGACGGCTGCGCGGAAGATATTGAGCAGCGGAGGCAAGGCGAAGATATTGATCCTGTCCTTGCACGATTCCAAGAATGTGATCCGGCAAGTGGTTGATTCGGGGGCGAAGGGATTTGTGCTGAAGTCGGACGCGGCGAGGGATCTGATTGCGGCGGTCGAAGAGATCCAGGCCGGCGGGACGTTTTTTACGCCGAAGACGGCGGAGATTATTTTGGATCGGCAGCTGGACCGGATGCAGGAGCAGAAACAGGGGAAGGCGACGGGGCCGGGGAAGAAAAGTCCGATTCGGCATCACTGAAGTTGGCGCATCTCCGACCGTAAGCTCGGAAGACAATTCAAAAACGCCGGCGAGACGCCGGCGCTACCTCGATTCGAAGCATCGATTCATTGCGTTGGGTGAGTTTGGCTTTGGCCGTATAATGCGGCATGTTTTCCGGCGGTAGTTCCCGTAAGTCTTTTTTCGCGGCCGTCTCTTTCATCATATGCGGCTTGGTGTGTGTCGATTCGGCTGCGGCTCAAAGCAAGGCGGCTTGGGAGAAGGAGCTGGCGGCTTGGCGTGTGGACCATGCGGCGGATTTGCAGAAGCCGGATGGGTGGCTGGCGCTTGCGGGATTGGTGTGGCTCAATGCGGGCGACAATTCGATTGGGTCGGGTAGCGACAACAAAGTGAAATTGCCAGCGAGCGCGCCGGCGCATGTGGGTGTGTTGCATCTTGAGGCGGCGACAGTGTCGTTGCGGCCGCCGAGCGGCGGGGGTGGCTTCCCTGCCGGGCTGCTTGTGGATGGAAAGCCAGCGACGGCGGGAGAGTTGCATACCAGTTCGGACAACGACAAAGGCAATCCGCGGATGACGATTGGGCCGCTGAATTTTTATGCGGTGAAGCGGGGCGAGCGGTTTGCGTTGCGCATCAAGGATGCGAATTCGGCGGCGCGGGTGGGATTTAAAGGGCTGAAATGGTATCCGGCGAATGAGCACTATCGGGTGACGGCAAAGTGGATTCCGTATGATCCGCCGAAGACGATCAAGCTGGGGACGATGATTGGGACGGCGTACGACGCGCCGGTTCCGGGTGCGGCGGAGTTTCAGCTTGATGGGAAAACGTATCGGCTGGAGCCGGTGACGGAAGATAAGCCGCCGGTGAAACTGTTTTTTATTTTGAGGGATACGACGAGCGCGACGAAAACTTATGGGGCGTGCCGATTTTTATATACGGCACTGCCGCCGAGCGGGCTCGATAAGGCGGGAGAACTGGTTTTGGATTTCAACGATCTAGAAAATCCGCCGTGCGCGTATACGCCGTTTGCCACGTGTCCGTTGCCGCCGGCTGGAAACCGGCTGAAGATTGCGTTGCCAGTCGGGGAGTTGCGGTATCACGAGTGAGAGCGAGTTCTTCGCTGACTGTTCCGCGCTTGGCGTGAAGCGCGTCCTGTACCACAATGAGTGAGAAGCGCGCGGCCGATTGCGAAGCGCGATCAAATTCCTGTGACGACATCCGATCCTTACGCCGCGAATACGGGCGGCCCGCCAAATCCTGCGCGCGAGAAGCTGGTTGCGTTGCGACTGGCGCTGTTGCGATTGCACAAAGAGTTGCTCGACATGGAGCGACGGGACTATGAGCGGCTGCATGGGAAGGTGAATACAGGCGAGTTGTTTCGGCTGGTGATCGATCACGAGCAGTTTTCGTGGCTACACAATATTTCGGAATTTGTGGTGCGGATTGATGAGAGCCTCGCGGGCGAGAATGCGGTGACGGCGGAAGATACACACAATGCGATTGTGTTGGCGCGGAAGATGTTTGCGCCGTCGGAGTCGGGAGATGCGTTTCAGAAGCGATATTTTGATGCGATACAGCGGGATCCGGCGGTGGTGATGGTGCACGCGGATCTGGCGAAGGTTTTTGCGAACGAGCCGGGGGAGCAAGCGGCAAGCTGACGCCAAGCGGACACTGAGGTGCGCGTTGAGCGGACTCTTGTTTGGCGGCGCCGCAGGATGGTCCCGGCGGAATTCGGCGTGCGGAAAACGACGCCAGTCTCTATAATCCATGCGATTGCGTTGGAGGCCCGGTCACGTGGTGCATGGACCTCGTTGGTTCAATGGATTATTGAGGCTTGGCTTGGGGCTTGTGTTTGGGCTCGGCCTCAGCGGCGCTACTGTTTCAGCGCGAACGACACCTTCCGTTGCTCTTCCCTTTCATTCTCAATCATCGTCGGCGGAGTCTGCGCGGCAGTTGTCGGCGAAGACGCGGCGAGATGTGTTCGAACGCGTGTGGAAGGAGATTGCGGATCACTACTACGACCGGTCGTTTAATGGTGTGGATTGGAACGAAGTGCATGCGCGATACAAGCCACTCGTGGACGGGGTGAAGAACGATCGGGAATTCTATTCGTTGATGAGCCGGATGACGGGCGAACTGCATGATGCGCACACGAGGTTCAATTCGCCGGAGCAGTGGCGGAACATCAAGAAGCAGCAGGGGGTTGGGTCGGGGCTGAGTCTGGATGAGATCGACGGGAAAATTGTGGTGACGGCCATTCGGCCGGATTCGAACGCGGCGCATGTGGGGATTGAGCCGGGGATGGTGGTTTTGACGGTCGATGGGAAGCCGGTTGAGGATCGGATTGCGGAAATTGAGAGTGTGAAGGCTGCGTCTTCCACGAGTCGCGCGACGCGAATGTTTACGTATAGCCGGCTGCTGGCGGGGCCACTGGATACCGAAGTGAAGTTAGGGCTTGAGCGCGCGGATGGATCGCATTTCGAAACAGAAGTGCGGCGTCAGGTGTATTCGGCGGCGCCAAATCTGGCGACGGATAAGATGCCGTCGGGCAATGCTTACATTCGGTTTGACGGGTTCCAGCCGTCGATTACGAAAGAGTTCCGGCAGGCGCTGGAGCGATTTCGAAATTCGCCGGGGCTGATCGTGGATTTGAGGCGAAATGGAGGAGGAGATCTCGGGGTTCTAGTGCCGATCGCTGGGTATTTCTTTGATAAGAAGACGCTGTTTGCGAAGGACGAGACGCGATCGGGGAAGCCGCTCTCGGAGTTCGCTGGAGTGTTTCGATTGCCGCTGGAGCTTTACGTCGGGCGGAGCGGCGAGCAGATTTACTCGGGGCCGGTGGTGGTGTTGATCGATTCGAGGTCGGCGAGTTCGTCGGAAGTATTCGCGGCGGGGATGCAGGATTCGCAGCGGGCACGGATCGTGGGCAGTCAGAGTTGCGGGTGTGTGTTGGGAATTGCGAAGCCGAGGGTGATGAAGGGCGGCGGGGTCTTGGAGATGAGCGAGGTGCTATGGTTCTCGCCGAAGGGACGGCGGCTGGAAGGAACTGGAATTTTGCCGGACCAGACGATCGTGCCGACGTTGAAGAGTCTTCAGGCGAACGAAGATCCAGCGCTTGTGGCCGCGGACCGAGCTCTGATGCAGATGATCGCGAGCGCGCGGCGGCCCTCGAAACCGACGGTGAAGTCGTCAACGATCATTGACGAATGATTCGGGCATGAGCCGACTTACGAGTATTTTCAAGCGCGTCGTCATCGGAATTGTTGTCGCGGTCTTTGCGGCATATATTGCCGATTACGTTGTGCTGCGGGCGAGGGTGATGTTTCCAGCGCTCGGTGCGGCGACCGGTACTGTGCAGATGACGCGGCTTTATGCGATCGCGCAAAAGAACGGACGCGTCGAATATGAGTTGGACGCAAATCAGCCTGAAGTGACGATTCCGTGCGTACACTCGCTCTTTGCCCATATGGGTAACAGCCCCTGTTGGTATTTGCGGCAGAATGCGACGAAGCCGATTCCGGTCGTAATCTTCCCTTTCTTATCCCACTGAGATCCGCGCCGTGCGGTTCCTTCGCGAGTGTTCTGGAGGTTATGCGGTTAACCTGCTAAGATTCGCGGCACAAATCCGGCGGCGCAGATTTTTGTATCGACCGGCTCTCTAATTTGGGCCGTCTCGACGTAGTTGCGCCCCCGCGAGAAGGAGCCTTATGGATCGACGCGACTTTCTTCGAACAACAGGCACTGTGGTTGCAGGCGCGACTATTGCTGGCGGCGTTCCTGAGGCAATCGCGTCCAACGCTTCTCCCGCGTCCGACTCCATCGGTCGTATCGTTCTTCCGATTAATCGTAATTGGCGCTACAGCAAGAAGTACGCGCAAGGCGCGCACGGCAAAGATTTTGATGACTCATCGTTCGATCGGGTCGTTATTCCGCACACGAACGTTCTACTTCCGTGGCACAGCTTCGACGATAAGGACTATGAGTTCGTGTCGATCTATCGGCGGCGTTTCAAGCTGCCGCCTGAGGCGAAGGGCAAGCACGTCTTTGTCGATTTCGAAGGGGTGATGACGGCATCGACTGTTTGGATCAATGGCGAGAAGCTGGGCGAGTACAAAGGTGGGTACACGCCGTTTTCGTTTGACCTGACGCCGCACATCGATTTCGACGGCGAGAATATTTTGGCGGTCGATGTCGATTCCACCGAGCGAGCCGACATTCCACCGTTCGGATACCAGATCGACTATCTGACATTTGGCGGAATCTATCGCGAAGTTGCGTTACGGATCGTGCCCGGGACGTTCATCGAAAACGTTTTCGCGAAGCCGAAGGATGTGATGAGCGGCAAGCCGACGCTCGATGTCGATTGCCACATTCAGCATCTCGAAGCGTCGGGGGGCCCGCTGACGATCGAAATCGAATTGCGAGACGGAGATCACGTCGCCGCCAAGAGTTCGCAGAAGCTACCTGCGACGCAGGCATCGGCCGAGCCGACGGTGCACACGGTGCATCTCGACAATCTTGGCGCGATCAAGCTATGGGATCTTCAGAATCACAACTTGTATACGGTTCATGTGCGCTTGCTTAAAGGCACACAGCTTCTCGACAGCGACCAGCGGCGAATCGGTTTCCGCCACGCGGAGTTCACCGATCATGGGTTCGAACTCAACGGCAAAGTGATCAAGTTGCGTGGGCTGGATCGCCATCAGACATTTCCGTTTGTCGGGCAGGCGATGCCGGGGCGCTGCCAGCGGAGCGATGCGAACATTCTCCGAAACGTGATGCACTGCAACATCGTGCGGACGTCGCACTATCCACAGTCGCGGCATTTTCTCGACGCCTGCGACGAAATGGGCTTGCTCGTTTTGGAAGAGATCCCGGGCTGGCAGCATATCGGAGATTTGCCGTGGCAAGACATTTCGGTCGATAACGTTTCGCGGATGATCCGCCGAGACTGGAATCATCCGAGCATAATTTTGTGG
The DNA here is from genome assembly GCA_036266605.1 of Candidatus Acidiferrum sp. Taxonomy (GTDB): domain Bacteria; phylum Acidobacteriota; class Terriglobia; order Acidiferrales; family UBA7541; genus Acidiferrum. The sequence goes on from DATAMU010000572.1 coordinate 5,783, forward strand.
GGCGTGCGTATCAACGAGTCAAAAGACAATCACGATTTCTATGTGCGGACGAACGCACTGGCGCACAAGCTCGATCCGACGCGGCAGACGGGCGGCATACGATATTTTCAGTCGTCGGAGTTTCTGGAAGACGTATTCACGATGAACGACTTTGGCTTTCCGCTGAAGCCGCCAAATCATCCTCGCTATCTCAACACCGAGTTTGTCGGGCACACCTATCCGACGAAGACGATCGATCAAGTCGAGCGGATTCAAGAGCACATGCTGCGTCACGCGCGTATTCACGACCAGCTCGCATCGAATCCGCAATATGCAGGCGGTATCGGGTGGTGCGCATTCGACTACAACACGCACGCGGATTTCGGTACCGGCGACCGAATCTGTTATCACGGCGTGACGGATATTTTCCGCGAGCCGAAGTCAGCGGCCGGCTTTTATAAATCGCAATGCGACCCTGCGGAAGAGATTGTTCTGGAGCCGGCGTTTCACTGGGCACGCGGAGACGAATCGATCGGGTTCACGAAAGCGTGGGTTTGCTCGAACTGCGAACAACTGAAGTTTTACATTGGCCAGAAGATGGTCGCGCAAGTCGATCCGAACCGAACGGAGTTCAAGAATTTGAAGTACGCGCCGTTTGTTGCGGAATTGGGCGACGCTGTCGGCAATTGGGGCGATCTGCGGATTGAAGGTTTCATCGGCGGGAAGAAAGTGATCGAGAAGACGATGTCGGGGCGGGGTGTCGATCAGAAATTCGCGCTCATCCCCGACGATACGAAGCTAATCGGCGACGGCGCCGACACGACGCGAGTTGTGTTGCGCGTGACGGATGAGTTCGGCGCGATTCGCCCGTTCGCCAACGATGCCGTGAAATTTCAACTCGACGGCCCGGCGGAATTCATCGGCGACAATCCGTTCGCATTGATCGGTGGGACAGGCGCAATCTGGATTCGCGCCAAGGAAGAAGCGGGCACCGTGAAACTGACTGCGACGCATCCGCAACTGGGGGAGCAGTCGCTTACCTTCGAGGTTTCAACCGTTCCGGCCGAGAAGGCCTGACAAACTCCTATTGCTGACCCAGAAGCCGCGCTTTCGTTAGGTTACGTTTTCTTTCCTTCTGTTTCTCTCATTGTGCTATGGTCTCTCCACTTTTGAGTGGAGAATCCAAATGCAGCGACGCGACTTTTTAAAAAATACCGCTCTTCTGGCCGCAACCGCAGGTGTGGCGAAAACTGCCCAGGCGGACGTTCCGGCGCACAACTGGGGCAAATACGATTTTGGCTCCGGCCCAAAAGTGTCGGATCGCCTGAACCAAGGCCCCTTCCCGCAATATCCGCCGACGGCGATCATTCCTACCGACGATGTGTCGATGACGACGACGCCGACCGACGACGTGGTCCCGAACTACGGCAAGGGCCTGATCACGTACATCACGGCAGATTCGGGCACGGATGAGATCAAGTCAGACAACATTCCGCAGGCGATCGAAGACCTCGTCAAGTTTCCCTTGGGACAACAGCTGTATATCCGGCCGACTTGGCGCGAAGTTCAGCCGAAGCCGGGCAAACTACAATTGCCGGACTATCTCAAGCTCGTCTTCGATCTGGCAAAGAAGAACGACAAGCGCATTGGACTACGGATTCAGATGTGCGCGCCAGACTACACACACTCGGCAGCGCTGCCGGATTTTGTGCTGGAGAAAGTACCGAAGGTCGATCTTATTCTTAAGGATCAATCCGAAGCGCGGTCGGCGAAACGGTATCTCGAGAATCCACATTCGAAATATCAGCCACGGTACGACGATCCTGTTTTTCAGAATGCGTTTGCCGATTTGGTGGGCGAGCTGGCGGCGGAATTCGACGGCAATCCGCAGATCGAATTCATCGATACATTTATGTATGGATTCTGGGGCGAGGGTCACACGTGGCCGTTTGCCAACAACCCGTTTCCCGATTATCAAACCGCCGAG
>DATAMU010000573.1:0-4873 GCA_036266605.1 Candidatus Acidiferrum sp.
AAGATTGTTCACCCCAATTTGCTCTGCACTTCGAATAATCCGATCGACCGGCGCTAACGACTTTCCGCTCAGCCAGTAACCTAGCAGCGAAGCAACCAACACCAGAATCGGCAACACCTCTTTTTCGATGAGTCGAAACCGATCGAGCGCCTGATCGAAGGGCTCCGTCGGCACCGCGGCGTGAATCGAATAAATCCGCTCGCCGACATGGACTCTGGCCATCGCCGCGCGGTATTGATTGAAGTCGAGGTTCGTCGTGAAAAACGTCGTGCCGCCATCCGAATCTGCCGGCAAATTCGGATGTTCGTTCAGAAAAGGTTCGGATCGGTACAACCATGCTCCGGATTCGTCCGCGACCTCAAGCAAGGCGCCGTTGGCCCAGAGGTTTCCAAGCTCGGTCAATGCCTGCGACGCCGCAGACTTTCCCTTGGCTTCCGAACCGGCAAGTACGCGTTCGACCGTCTGTAAGTTGGTTTCCGAAGAATCGTTGACCGTCGTTTCGATGCTGCGTCGAAAACCGATATCGCAAATCCAGAAGAAGGCGACAAACGATATCGCGAGTACAGCGAAGTACATCAACGTCAGTCTCGCGCGAATTGTGAGGTTCAGGCGCAGGTCGACACCCCCACGGAATAGCCGATCCCCCGATGCGTTCGAATGATCCGCTCGCCGTCGGTGTCGTTGATTTTTCGACGCAGCAGCCGGACAAAAGCATCGATCGTATTCACCTCGACTTCTCGGCGATCGCCCCAAATCGCTTCGACAATCGCGCCGCGCGGCACGACCCTGCCCTGATTCCGAACGAGAAGCTCGAGCAAGCGAAACTCTGTGAATGAAAGTCTAATTTCCTCGCCGTGGCGCAGCGTTCGAAACGTGTTCGTTTCCAATAACAAATCGCGGTACTCCAGTACGTTGCGAGCTTTTGGCGTGGCTCGCCGTGCCAGGGTGCGAAGGCGCGCAAGCAACTCTTGAAACGAAAACGGTTTCGTCAGGTAATCGTCCGCGCCAGCGTCGAGACCCAGGACAACATCGGGAATCGCATCTCGCGCTGTGAGTATCAGCACGCTGACGTCGTCCTTTCGACATCGCAGCTGTTTCACGACATCCAGGCCGCTCAGACCCGGAAGCATGACATCAAGGAGCACCACGTCGAACGAGCGGTTTCGCGTAATCTCCAGCGCGGAGACGCCGTCCGGCATGATCTGCACGCTGTGCGATTCTTCACGCAGTCCATCGGCGAGAACCTGCGCCATTCGCGCATCGTCTTCGACAATGAGTATGTCTAGAGGATTCACTCCGCACAGCTTAGCGGCGCCAAGATGTCTCGCAGGTTAATCAGAAATAACTGGCGTGTTACATACCTTCGCCGCGGCCTGCATTCGTCGCAAAGCAGGTCCCCAAAGCTGTCACGCAAATCCTGAAAGATCTTTCAGTCAACGTTCATCGCATCGCCACGCGGAATTTCGTCCCTCGTAACCGTTCATGCCTAGCGTCACAGTGCCCAACCAATTCGTTTCACGAGGAGGATGTTTGTTGATTCAACGCGTTTCTGCTGTTCTTTTGTCAGCGCTGCTCGCGGTTCCGGCCGTCTCGGCGCATTGGAATGACTCGGAGGACAAGGTACGCCACGTGCTGCTCGTGAGCATCGATGGAATGCACGCCGTTGACTTTGAAAACTGCGTGGCTGCTAAGACTTGTCCCAACCTTGCGGCTCTCGGAAATACCGGCGTCACCTACACGCGCACAAGCACTTCCCGACCGTCGGATTCTTTCCCCGGACTCATGTCGATCGTAACCGGTGGCAGCCCGAAGACTGTCGGAGCGTTTTACGATGTCGCCTACGATCGCGTTCTCGCTCCGCCGAAAACCACGACAGGCAACGGACTGGTCGGCGGAAACTGCAACCAGGGATCGATTAACGGCACGCAGACCGAGTACGAAGAGGGCGTCGAAGTCGATCAGACCAAAATCAATGGCGGCGGTCCCTACGGGCCGACCGACGGCGGCGTTCTATCGATCGATCCCAACAAACTGCCTCGCGATCCTTTCAATGGCTGCAAACCGGTTTATCCGTGGAACTTCATCCGCACCAACACAATTTATGGCGTGCTCCACTCCGCCGGCCGCTTCACGGCGTGGTCCGATAAGCACCCGGTGTACGCCGCGGTTTCCGGACCGACCGGAACGTCCAGCCCCAGCAATGTTGACGATTATTACGCGCCAGAGGTCAACTCCAACCAAGTGCCTCTAAACGTCGTCACGGCAGGAACAAATTTCAATTGTGCATCGATTGCCGCGAGCACGAACGACTGGACTACAGATTTTCAGGCTATCCAGTGCTACGACCAGCTGAAGGCCAATGCGGTGGTGAATTGGATCAAGGGCCGAAACCATCTCGGCACCTCGAACGCTCCCGTCCCCGCTGTCTTTGGCATGAATTTTCAAGCGGTGAGCGTCGGCCAAAAACTGATCGAGAAGGGTGTGAAAGGCGGCTATACCGATGCAGCAGGCACTCCGACTCCATCCATGGCGAGCGAGATTACTTTCGTAGACGCCGCGATCGGACAGATGGTGGCTGCGCTCAAGCACCAGCACCTCCTCGACTCAACGGCCATCATCATCACGGCGAAGCATGGCCAATCCCCGATCGATACGAATCGCTTCTTTCCGATCCCGGGTAGCGCGGGAACGAACGGTAACCCGCCATCGTTTTACCTTGCGTCGTTGTTGCCAGCTTCCGCGACGAGCGGACTCGGCTTGGCTGAAGACGACATCTCGCAACTCTGGCTCACCAACTCCAGCGACACTCTCACTGCGGTCGGCCTGCTTGAGGCAAATGCAAAAGAAGCCGGTATCGGTCAGATCTTTTACGGCGCCTCGCTCACCACGATGTTTAATGCGCCAGGCGTTCCGACAGTCCCGGGCCCCTGCTGCCGTATACGCGAAGGCGGCGACCCGCGTTCGCCGGACATCATCGTTGCCCCGAACGTCGGTGTCGTTTACACCGGCAGCACCAAGAAGCAATCCGAGCACGGCGGCTTCGCCCACGACGATACGAACGTTATGCTGTTGGTCTCGACTCCGAACATCCGAGAAGCTCGCACTGTTACGAGCTTCGTGGAAACGAGCCAGGTAGCCCCGACGATCCTGCGATTGCTCGGCTTCGACCCAACATCCCTCGACTCCGTGAAGATTGAAGGCACGCCGGTCCTGCCGGCTTTGTTCAGCGACAACGACCACGACTGACGCGTAGATCGATCAGCGGGAGGGCTGAAACTCAATCCTCAGCCCTCCTTCCTTTACAAACCGAATGCTGTAAGGGAAACCGATAAAGTGGTGACAACCCGGAGTGACACTCCTTGTGGCATTCTTCTCCCCACATCCAACAATTATTCGTCCGCCGGACGTGGAGGGCTGGAGGAAGATGGCCGCGCTGAAGATAGACAGCGTTTGGCCGACCAAGGATCGCGAGTAGCTTCTTCTTACGGGATGACGGTTGCGGCTAGTTAGCTTGCTGTGGCTCGATTTCACCCGCGGATTCGGGAGAAGGCGCGGGGATGATCGTGCCGGCGCCGAGACAGAAAGCGAAATACCAGCCCCCCGATTTCTCGGTGCCGAGAGAAGCCTGCTGCTCCAGTATCCGAAATGTCGTTTCGTCGGTGACCCAGGCGCGCCCGTCGAGTTCGAACGTCTTTGTCTTCGGCAGTCTGGCGGGGGCGAAAGCGCTTTGGAGTGGCATGGGATCTCCTGCGCTGAAGTTTATGAGAGTCCACGGCACGTCGCGGCGCGAGGGAACGCAGATTTTGCGCAAAGCGTAACTATCCGGTACTAGGTATCGAGACTCAGAAGTAGACCTACACTGCTGCGCTGGAAGATTTCGACGCCTGTGGGACCGAGACCAGTTGCAGCAGAGGTTTCACGACGTCGACTACGTTCTTATAAGCCTCCGGCAATATCCGATAAGGAGTCACCTCATCGGGTTGCGATTTCAGCGCCTTTTCAATGCCGCGACGCCACGCGACGCGCAACTCCGTGTTGATGTGAATGAGGTTGAGTCCGGCTTCCACGCCGCCTGCGAGCTCTTGTCTGTCCGTGCCAGAGCCGCCATGCAGTGTGAGAAAAATGTTTGTGGCCGCCTTGATCTTGCGAATTCTTTCGAGATCGAGATGCTTTCGCTCGTTGCCTGTCAGCATAGATTTCAGCATTCCGTGCATTGTGCCGACGGACGGGGCGAAAAGATCGATTTTCGTCTCTTCGACAAATTGCCTTGCCTGTTCGGGAGTCGTTAGTGGATCCACGTCTTTCGGTTTCGAATCATGGATGGTGGAGGACGAGCCGATGTAGCCGATCTCGGCTTCGACCAGGATGTCTGGATTGATCGATTTGAGAGCTTCGACGGCGTGCTTGGTCTGCTTCGCGTTCTCTTCAAAGGGGAGTTTCGAGAGGTCGAACACGATTAAGTCGAATCCCGCGCGAGCGGCCGCCAGCGACTTTTCCAGTGAATGCGTGTGATCGGCGTTGAGGTAGATCGGCTGGCCGAGGTCCTGACGTAGAGTTTTGACCAGTGCGGCCGCCTCATGGAGACCGATGAACTCGCGTTCACCTTCGGAAACCCCAACGACCACAGGCACCTTCAGGTTGCGCGCCGTGTCGGCAACCGCTTTGAGCACAACCAGTTCCGAAAAATTGAAATGTCCCAGCGCGCGCTGCTGGTCGCTCGCCGTTTGGAGAGCCTGTCGAAGAGTTGGAGTTGGCATATGTCAGCCTTTCTCGTGCTCGAGCCTTCTAGAGAAAAATGCCGGCTCATTGATGTTGATGCGGGGAGGAGAGAGTGCGATGCAAGGAATCTGCGGCATCGAAACGCCGCGGAGAA
>DATAMU010000574.1:0-1762 GCA_036266605.1 Candidatus Acidiferrum sp.
TCTCATTGCGCAGCGGCGACTCCATGCTCTACATGGCCGGTTCGACGCAAGTCACTCTTCACCAATCGCAGTCACACAATCCATCCATCCAGAAATCCCTCATCCGCGCCAACGTCACATCCGGCTCTGTCTCTTTTTCACTTTCGCCAGACCAATATTTTCTCGTTTCCGCGCAAGGCGCCCTGATCGGCCCCGCCGCGCCGATGGCGACCCTCGGTGAAATCACCATCCTCGACGCACGCTCGTTCGAAATTCACGCACGCCGCGGCCCCCTCAAGATTGTCTATTTCGATGACTCCGAAGTGATCCCGGAAGGAAAATCCTATCGCGTCGAACTCGCCGGCCCTGATTCCACAAACTCCACACAGCCCCCAATCAAGACGCGCACCCGTCCCGCAGGCAGCCGCCGCTTCATACTGCTTTTCCTCATCGGCGCCGCAGCCATCTCTGCCATCGGGGTGGGTGTCGGCTACGTCCAATCCGTTGAAAGCCCCGACTGCCCTCAACCCAACCAATGCAGCCGCCCCAACTAACCTGACCAGCTTTGAGTAGGGGCGCAGCATGCTGCGCCCCATGTCCGCACGATTTCAGCGCGAAGGCTTTCTTTCGGTGCTGGCCGACCTGTCAGCGCACGAGAGCTCTTGTCTCCGCACTACGCTTCGTGAGCCTTCCGCGTAAACTCCACCAGCGCCGCCAACTTCTCTCGCGCCGCCCCCGAATCAATCGCCGCCCGCGCCAACCGCGCGCCGTCCGCAAAATTCTCCGCCACGCCTGCCGCCACCAGCGCCGCCGCCGCATTCATCACCACCACATCCCGCCGCGCTCCGCTCTCACCCTCAAAAATCCTCCGAATCGTCGCTGCATTTTCCGCCGGCGACCCGCCACGAATCGCCTCCAGCGGCGATTCCTCCACCTCAAAATCCTCCGGCGTCACCGTGTACCGAGTCACAAACCCGCGCTCCACATCCGCAATCATCGTCTCCCCGAAAGGAGAAATCTCATCCAACCCGCCCGCTCCATGCACCACCAACGCCCGTTCCACGCCAAGCTCCGCCAGGGCTGCCGCCACCAGATCGATCGAGTCCGCCGAAAAAACTCCCATCACCTGCGCCTGTGCCCCCGCCGGATTCGTGAGCGGCCCCAACAAGTTGAAAACAGTGCGCACCTTGATCTGCTTCCGCGCCGGCCCCGCGTGCCGCGTCGCCGTGTGGGCCGCCGGCGCAAACAGAAACCCAATCTTCAACTCGCGAATCGCCCGCCCCATCGTCGCCAGCGGCAAATCAATCCTCACGCCCAATTCTTCCAACACATCCGCCGAGCCACTCCGCGACGATGCCGCGCGATTCCCATGCTTCGCCACACGCGCTCCCGCCGCCGAAGCCACAATCGCCGTCGCCGTCGAAACATTGAACGCGTCAAATCCGTCGCCGCCCGTCCCGCACGTGTCCACCATTTGCAGCGGCAACGTCTCGCCTTCCGCAAACACCCGCGCCGCGAATTTCCGCATAACAGAAGCAAATCCCGTCAGCTCCGCCACGTCCACCGATCGCGCATTCATCGCCACCAGCAGCCGCACAATCTGCGCCGTCTCAAAGCGCCCCGACAGCAGCTCCTCCATCACCGCCTCGGCCTGCGCCCGCGTGAAAACCCCGCCGCGCTCCACAAACTCAATCAACGCAATCGTCATTTCGTCAGCCCAACCTCATATCCAACCGCAAACATGTAGGGGCGCAGCCTGCTGCGCCCCAAGTCCGCGCGATGT
>DATAMU010000575.1:0-4732 GCA_036266605.1 Candidatus Acidiferrum sp.
GTCTTTGCGCTGGCCGAACCAGCCGTCATCCATGACAAAGCGATCGATGCCGAGGCTCGCGGCTTTTTCGGCGAGGGCAACCTGGCCGGCGACATCGACGTTCATTTCGGTGGCTTCCCACGAGTTGTAAATCACGGGACGCGGCTTGGGGTTCGGCGATTGCGGAAGAATATGTTGCAGCTCGAATTTATGGAGGATGCGTGATGCGCCGCCGAGGCCGTGATTCGAGTACCCGCCGTAGAAAATTGGCGTTTCGAGTTTTTCGCCGGGCTTGAGTTTGTAGCCGAAGTCGAATGGGTTGAATCCGCCGGTGACGCGGACGGAGTCGAGCTGCGTTTTTTCGATGGTGAAGCGCCACGAGCCAGACCAGGCGAGCGCGCCGAACCAGACTTCGCCGTGCTCTTCACCGGCGGAGAACGGGCCGTTGGATTTTTGGCTGTCGTCGCGCGAGATGGCGAACCATGGATTGGCTTGATGGCCTGTGGAGCCGCGGCGGCTTTCGATGACGCGCGAGCCGCCTTGGATTGGTTCCTGATTGAGCGTCCACTCGGCGCCCCAGCGGCCGGTGAGATAGCTGAGCGTGTAGCGCGAAGGAGCGAGAGTCCATTGCGCTGCTGCTGCTTGCTCGATGACGACGGCGTCTTTTTCGCGATTTTCGATCACAGCGGAGCGGGCGAGGATGCCGCTGTCGGCGTCCATCGCGTAGCGCAGCGTGACGTAGATTTCGCGCGAGATGTCTTTGGTGAGAATTTCGTATGCGCTGCCAGTGGACTTGCTGCTGACGTAGTGGAGGATGAGATCGCGATTGCCGTCGGCGAACGTGATTTTTAGCGCGGGCTCGGTGTAAAGAGCAGATCCCCAAGCGGCGTATTCTTGCGGAGTGGTGGTCGATGGCAGATCGAACGAAGCCATCTCTGGCAGTGAATGCGCCGCCGCGACTTTGTCGCTGGCCGCGAGTTTGCCGCCCCAGTAGAGCGCTTGGAGTTCACCGCGCTCGTTCACGCCGAAGACGTAAGTGACGTCGCCGCCATCGAGCCGAAACATCTGGCCAACGCCAGCAGGCGGCTCAGCGATGACCGAGACTGCCGAAATTGCGCAACCGAAAATCAAGGTCAACAGCGATATGGCGAACCTAATCCTCGTGTGCATTGTCATGGTGCCGTAGCTTAACACTGGTCACGGATTGCGTATCTCTGGCCGTGAATGAGATGAAGAGAGGCCGTCGAGGGTAGAATAGTAAGGATGAAGCGGGTTTATTTCGATTGCAATGCGACGACGGCGGTTGAGCCGGCGGTGGTGGAGGCGATGCTGCCCTATTATTCTGGGGAGTTTGGGAATGCGTCGTCGATTCATGGATTTGGGCAGAACGCGCGCGGGGCGGTGGAGACGGCTCGGGAGCAGGTGGCGGCGCTGATTGGGGCGCGGGCGCAGGAGATTGTGTTTACGAGTGGGGGTACGGAGGCGGATAACCACGCGATTTTTGGGGTGGTGCGGGCGGCGATTGCGGACCGGGCGAACGAGTCGGGAGATCGAGGGGCAAACGATCTAAGAGTGCAATATCCGAACCGGCTACAGGGTGGTCAAAAGGCGCCGCATGTTATTACAACGGCGATTGAGCATGAGGCTGTGCTGAACGCTTGCCAAGCGATTGAGAAGGAAGGCGTTGGCGTTACCTTTATGAAGGTAGATCGAGGCGGACGCGTCGATCCGCAGGCCATTCGGCGGGAGTTGCGGCCGGAAACAGTGCTGATTTCGGTGATGCATGCGAACAATGAGATTGGGACGGTGCAACCGCTGGAGGAGATCGGGAAGATTGCGGCGGAGGCGGACGTTTATTTTCATACGGATGCGGTGCAGTCGGCGGGTAAGGTTGCGATTGATGTGGGGGCGATGAAGGTCGATCTGCTTTCTCTTTCGGGGCACAAAATGTATGCGCCGAAGGGGGTTGGAGCGCTGTATGTGCGCGGCGGGACGCGGATTCAGCAGCTCATGTATGGAGGGCATCATCAGCGGGGGTTTCGACCGGGGACGGAAAATGTTGCGGGGATTGTTGGCCTGGGAAAAGCGGCTGAGATTGCGCGGGGAGAGCTTTCGGCGGATGCGGAGCGGGTTGGGAGGTTGCGGGATGAGCTTGAGCGGGGGTTGCTCGCGCGTGTAGCGGATGCTCGAGTGAATGGGGCGGCTGAAGCGCGGACACCGAATACGACGAATATTACGTTTGACGGGATTGAGGGCGAGGCGCTGCTGATTGCGCTGGATTTGAAGGGGTTGGCTTGCTCGACGGGGGCGGCTTGTTCTTCGGGGGCGGTGGAGCCGTCGCATGTGTTGACGGCGATCGGATTGAGTGCGGAGGAAGCGCGCGGGAGTTTGCGGTTTAGTTTGGGGCGGCATACGACAACGGAGGAAGTTGCGTTCGCGCTGGAACTTATTCCGACTGCGGTGGCAAAACTTCGCGACCTCTCACCAGTGTATCGCAAAGCTTAGACTCAGCCTCGGTTTGAGAGAGTAACCCACTTGAACGGGTTGATCGTGCGGACATGGGGCGCAGCGTGCTGCGCCCCTACATGAAAGCGCTGGAGCGGCGTTTCGAGTAAAATTGTTCGTGCATATGAAGACTGACGCACAATTCGAGACGTTGCCCACTGAGGCGGAAGCGCGCACCGGGCTTGTTGCGGTGGCGATGTCGGGCGGAGTCGATAGCTCGACGGTGGCGGCGCTGCTGCAGGAGCAGGCGCGGGCGGTGATTGGGTTAACGATGCAGCTGTGGAATCAGCGGCGGCTGCCCCAACTGCAAGGTGACGGACCGGCGCAGCATCGGTGTTGTTCGCTCGACGACGTTTACGATGCGAAGCGGGTGGCGCAGCATCTGAATTTTCCGCACTACGTGGTGAATTTCGAGCAGCAGTTTGAAGAGCGGGTGATTCGGCCGTTCGTGGATCAGTATTTGTCGGGACGGACGCCGATTGCTTGCACGAATTGCAATACGGATGTGAAGTTTGAGCCGCTGTTGAGCATGGCGCGGCAGATTGGCGCGGAGCGGCTGGCGACGGGACATTACGCTCGGATTCGCCGGCATGCTGCTACGGGGCGATGGGAATTGTTACGCGCGCGAGATGATTCGAAGGATCAGTCGTACTTTTTGTGGGGACTGACGCAGGAACAGCTTTCGAAAAGCGAATTCCCTCTCGGCGAGTTGACGAAGGACGAAGTGCGAGCGGCGGCGCGGCGCGTGAATCTCCCAGTGGCGGAAAAGCCGGAGAGCATGGAGTTGTGCTTTGTGCCAAACGGGAATTATGTGCAATTTATCGAAGCGTATTCGGCGGAGCGTGGGGCGCCGCTGTCGAACGCGAGCGGCGAAATTGTGAATGAAGATGGGGATGTCGTTGGACGGCACAACGGCGTACATCATTTTACGATTGGGCAGAGGAAGGGATTGGGATTTGCGGCGGGCAAGCCATATTACGTGCTGGCGATTGATCGGGAGAAGAATCGGGTTGTGGTTGGGGATGATGAGTCGCTGCGTGCGACTGTTTGCGATGTTGAGGGCGTGAATTGGATTTCGATTGATCGGCCGGATGCGGCGGTACGTGCGGCGGTGAAGATTCGGCATAAGCATGTGGCGGCGATGGCGACGGTTGAGGCGGTCGGCGAAGATCGAGCGCGGGTTACGTTTGATGAGGCGCAGAGGGCGATTACGAGCGGGCAGGGCGCGGTTTTTTACGATGGGGATGTGGTGTTGGGCGGCGGGTGGATTGCCGGTGGCGCGGAAAGAAAAGACGGACCGAGCTTGAAGTAGAAAGCGTGCGGACATGGGGCGCAGCGTGCTGCGCCCCTACACGTTCCGATTGAAACTAGATAAAGAGTTCTTCGCCGTCTTCGACGTCGACGGAATCGGCGGTGCGGCGGCGGGCGCCGCGGCGGGAACGCAGGAAATCCAAACCAACTTTTATGCCGCTGATGATCGCGGACGCTTTTTGCATCGGCGCCCAGACACCGCGCTTGAATTGAGTGCCTGCGTCTTCGATTGTTTCGAGGGCGCCGGTCAGGATGCGGTCGGTGGTTACGAGCTGACCGCGGAGGCGGTCGGTAGCTTCGCTGACGACACGATCGAGCTTTTGCGCCTGGCCTCGGGCGAGGTAGACGACGTGGGCGGCGTCGGAAACCATTTCGGTGATTTTTGGTTGCGTGTCGTCGAGGAGGATTTGGACGCGACTGAGGATCGGGCCGACACGAGACTGCAAATCGGTGGTCAGGCGCTCGACCTTATCGGCGGTTTTGCGCATTTGGACAAACATCATGGCGAGCATGGCGGCCTGAAATACGATGGCCACTGCTGCAATCACGACCGCTACGATGACCCAGGTTTCCATTCCTGCCTCACCCACGCTTGATGCTTACGAGGCCTAGTTCCCCGCCCCGAACCCAAGAGACTGCTTGATTGCTAACGCCCTGCTTGGACTTTACGCCGGGCGGGGCAAGCCCCCGCCCCTACAAAAACAGTTCGCGCGGCGCCATCACTCGTTAGACGCCGACGGAATAGATTACGACTTGGATTCGCGGAGGTACGCTTCGCGGCCAGCTTCGACGGCGGCGGAAAGCGAATCGCGCTTGCCCTTGGCGACGTCTTTGCCGCGCTCGACCAACTCGTCGGCGCGCTCGCGGAGTTCACGGGCTTTGCGCTGCGCGTAGTCGCGACCTTCGTCGGCTTTCTTGGTGAGATAGTCGCGGGTTT
>DATAMU010000576.1:0-2408 GCA_036266605.1 Candidatus Acidiferrum sp.
CGCGACCCTTAGAAAACGATGTTTTCGGAAGCGCCCACGGCTTCGATCACCGAAGCCATTTCCTTCTGAGCAAACTCCGTGAAGCTGTTGACGACTGCGGGATCGAACTGCTTGCCCGCGACATCGTGAAGGCGGCGCAACGCTTCTGGAATCGGCATGCCTTTGCGATACGGCCGTGCGGAGACCATCGCGTCGAACGCGTCGATCACGGAAACGATGCGCGCACCGATCGGGGTTTCGTGGCCTTTGAGCTTGGCGGGATAGCCGGTGCCGTCGAAATTTTCGTGGTGATGCAAAACATAGAGGCTCGATTGTTCGAGGCCTTTTAGTTTACGAATAACGGTCCAGCCGAATTCCGGGTGGCGCTTCACGACTTCGTACTCCTCGTCGGTGAGGCGACCGGGCTTGTTGAGAATATTGTCGGGAACGCCGACCTTGCCGATGTCGTGGAGCAACGCGCCCATTTCGAGCTCGTACATGTCGCGCTCGGAAACGCCGAGGCTGCGCGCGACGAGAAGTCCCCACTCTGCCAAACGCGTGCTGTGGAGGCCGGTGTTCAGGTCGCGCAGATCGAGAAGCTGATTGAGGCAGCAGACAAAGTTACTGTGAAGATCGCGAATCTGATTCTCGAGCTGCGCGTTTCGCAGCTGCTCTCGGCGGAGAGCCGAGCTCTCATGCCGAGTTTTGCTCTCGGGCTTGAGCTCGGTCCGAGATCCGGACTCGAGCTCTATTGCGGGGGGCAGTTCGCAAAGTGTTGTCATGGCCGGGGTCTAGTGCTGGAGGCGCGAGAAGCTTGTCGCCTGGAAGACATCAAGGCGGCCAACGCCCATGCCGATGGCGAGCAGTGGATCGGCGTGAGAGAGCGAAAGCTTGGCGTTGTTCTGCGTCGAAGAGTTCGGCGCGAAGTCGAAGAGATCGACAGCGCCTGCGACAAACGGTGAGCTGAAGGACGTTCCCCATCCAGCCGCGTAGCCACCGAACGGATACGTCGTGACGATCGCTTCGCCAGGAGCGGAGATCCATACGATCTGGTTGCCGTAGTTGGAGAAGGTGGAGCGCTGATTTTCCGCGTTGATGCTGGCGACGCCCATCACGTTGGCGAAGCCTGCGGGATAGACCATTTCGATTTTGCCGTCGTTGCCGGACGAGGCGACGAAGACGACGCCTTGGGCTTCGGCGGAGGTGATCGCTTTGGAGAGCTCGGTCGAGGGGCTCTGTAGATCGAAGCTCATGTTCACAACGTTGGCTTTGTTCTGAGCGGCGAAGTAGACGGCGCTAATAATGTCGGAGAGATTGCCGGTGCCGTCGGCTTTGAACGCCTTGAGAGGAAGCAGCGAGGCCTTGGGCGCAACGAGGTGAAGAACACCCGCCACCATCGTGCCGTGACCGAACGCTTCCAGCGCCGGGCTATCGACCATCGCGATGCTACGCTGATCGACCATGGCGATCGAGCGCTGGTTCACCTGGCCCGGCGTGCAATTCACGCAGGGAGTCTCGGTGACGGGCGTGCCAGCCGGCAGGTCGAGCATTTCATTGCCGCCGGCTTGGTTGCGCGTGAAGTCGTATCCCTGCAAGAGAACCGGCTTGAGAACCGGATGGTTGGGATCGACTCCCGTATCGATGTCCGCGATGATGCCGCTACCCGTGAGATTGAATTGCTGTTGGGTGCGCGCGAGAGAAATCATTTGCGTCGCGGGCTGATTGACGTAACCCGCCCAAACGGTGCTGCCGAAATATTGAACCGGGGTCGTGTTGACCAAGGCCGGGGGAGGATCGGTGGCCGTGGCGCCGCCGGAGACGACCGTGACAACCTGATCGAGCTCGGCATCAACGACGCCTGGAAGAGCGCGGACGATCGCGAGCAACAAGTTCGGATCGATCAGGTTCGGAGCGACGACTACGAAGAGCGAGTTGAGAATGCCGTCAACGGGGGCGAGCACCTGGCAATTCAGCAGGAGGCATTGGCGCTTGAGGCCGTTGGAGTCGGTGGTGCGGACGATCAGGCGATTGCCGAGGAGCAGGCCATTGGGGCCGGTCAGATTGTTGATGGTGACGTTGAGAATGCCGGGGACCGTTTGCAGAATGCTGGCGAGAAAATTCGCGTTGGTCGAGCTCGGGGCAGTCACAACGTAATAGTTGTAGGGCGATCCGGCAACGGTTTGCGTGACCTGGCAGCCGCGGAGCAAGCAGACGACATTGATGCCGACTGGGCCGAGCGTGGACTGCACGGTCAGTTGAGTCTGAGCGGCAGCTCGCGAGGGGCAAAAAAGTGGCGCGACGAAAAGACAGAGCGCAATCAAAAGCGATTTCTTCATGTTCGGGCTCCAAACCTGATATCAGGCTTGTTCGGGGTTCTGAGAGTTCCGGAACTATCCCGATCCGAGGGTAGTTTCGGGCCTCCAGGGGCT
>DATAMU010000577.1:0-4826 GCA_036266605.1 Candidatus Acidiferrum sp.
CCTAAAGACGGAAATTGGAAAATTGAAACTGGAAACCGGCAAATTGGAACCGACGCAGTATCTTGCGATGCTGAACGGCGTCAGCTGGTCCCTTTGTGCGGGTGGGATTATGCCGCAAAGAAGGGCGCAGCGTTACAGGGAAACAGCTCGGTGAAGACGGTTGCGGGAGATACAAGGATTGCGGGCCGATGTGAGGCTATTCGCCTGATATTCGCCGACCCGTGCGGAACGCCTGCCTTGGCGAGCAAGGCCGCCGACGGGGATTTATTTCAGGGTCCAAACTGCGGCGGCTCTGTGCGTGTCGCTACGTACAGCAAACACATTATGGGCTTCATGGATGAAGGCTGATAGCTTGCGCGCACGGTTGGGTCTGTGCGTTCCGTCGCAGACCGATAGGCTTGGGTTTCAAATTTGATGAGGTTGGGGTGTAGCCCAAATATGATCCGGAAGCTAGACGGACTGACTACGCTATTGCTCGCGACGGTGTTCGCGGCCTCTTTGCTGTATTCGTGTGGTGCCAAGCAGGCTCCGCGAGAGATTAAAGTGACGGTGCCGGCGGATTTTTCGGGGGAAATTCAACTCGACCCATGTACGACGGGACTTCCGGCAGAAGTAACCGTGGACGCTCGCGGTGCGGCGCCGACTTCGGCGTGTCCGAAAGCGGGCGAGACGGTTACGCTGACGGTTGCGAAGGGCTCGCAGAACTACCGGGTTCCGTCGAATGAAGTGACGATCGAGCGCGCCGGCGATGGATTGCCGGTGGCGATCAAAGCGCGCGTGCGCTAGTTCGTCGAGCCGCGAGACCGCCGCCTCTAATCTGTTCCTCAAAAATTTTACGTTAGTGAGTGATCTGGGCTAACTCCAAGTCGGCGTCGGAGATTTGTGTTTTTTCGCCGGACCATCGTTTTGAGCGCGGAGTGTCGACAGACTCTCGCAGCGAGCAAGTTGTTGAGCGGCAATCGGAACTGTTGTGTATCGGAACTGTTGCGTACGATTCCGAGCGCGTCGTCTATGCAGACTTACCGGTACGTAAGTGGCTGATGGACCAAGGGATATTTGAGCCAGCGATCAGAAAAGCGATGAAGCAGATGGCGAACACTGAATGGCCGAGGCTGGCACCGAAGTATTGCCAGAGCGGAGCATCAGCGCCGGGATAGTCCGATGAGAAGAGCAGCGTCAGCATGAAGGTGAGGCCGCCGATGCTGGCAGCTCGGACGAGTATGCCGAGGGTCAGCGCTAAGCCGATTGCGAATTCGCTATAGGCAGTTAAGAAGGCGATCGCTGTCGCATGGGGCAGGACGAAGTTTTTCAGGACAGGCGCCATGAATGGGTAGGCGCCGCCTTCCTGAAGCCACTTGTTAATCCAGAACTGAAATCCGCCGTGAAGAGTGAATTGAGTGCCGAAGACTTTGTATTCGCCGAAGATCAGGAAGAAGACGCCGACGGCGATGCGGAGGAAGGCTAGAGCGCGGGCGTTTGCGTCGGGCGCGTTCGAAGGATTGGTCGGCTGGGGCATCGGCTGATGAGACGGGTGATTTTGCGGGTGGCGCGTCAGGAAAGACGCGCGCGGACTCGGTCGCTCAAAGCTTTGCCATCGACATTTTTTCCTTCCAGCACGGCTTTGGCAGCTTTTACGACGGCGCCCATTTGTTTCATCGAGGTGGCGGAAGTTTCGGCAATCGCCTTCGTGATGGCGGCGTCCATCTCGGCGTCGCTGGCGGCAGCCGGCAGATAGGTTTCGATGATTGCAAGTTCTTTGGTTTCTTTGTCGGCGAGGTCGGAGCGATTGCCTTTGGTGAATTGATCGATCGACTCTTTGCGCTGTTTTACGAGTGTCTGCAAGAGCTGGATGGATTCGTTTTCGTCGATGGCGCGGATTTTTTCAGTCTCTTTATATTGGATGGCGGATTTGATTCCGCGCAGGACACTGACGCGCAGCTCGTCTTTGGCCTTCATCGCTTCGACGAGATCCTTCTGGATTTTTTCGGAGAGAGTCATCGGTTCCTCGTGCAGTGAATATAGCAGAGGAGGCGGGCGGGCCGGCACTTTGTACGGAGTGAACTGTGACGGCGGCGTCTTCGCCCGAAAAAAGCACGTGAAAATTTTCGCGGGCAATTTGACTTGGCGCGATGGGGCCGCTACCGTTTATGTTTTAGTTTTGGCGAATTTTTGCCGCTGAGGCGGCGCATTACATACCAAAAACGAATGAGGAATGATGAAAGTCATTGTTGCGGACAAGATCAGCGAGCGCGGCGTAAAGCTGCTGAAAGAGCAGGCGGGCTGGAACGTGGTGCTGACCACGAAAGAGACGATCGGCAAAGAGTTGGCTGACGCGGATGCCTTGATCGTTCGCAGCGCTACCAAAGCTACGGCGGAATTACTGGAGAAGGCGCCGCGACTGCGCGCGATCGGACGCGCTGGAGTCGGCGTCGATAACATCGACTTGGACGAAGCGACGCGGCGCGGAGTGCTGGTGATGAGCACGCCGGGTGGGAACGCGGTGAGCGTGGCGGAGCACACGTTCGCGCTGATGCTGGCGATGGCGCGGCAGGTTTCGCGGCTGGATAAGTCGATGCACGAAGGGAAGTGGGAAAAGGGGAGCGCCGCCGGTACGGAGGTTCGAGGCAAGACGCTGGGATTGATCGGATTGGGACGCATCGGAAGCGAAGTGGCTGTGCGCGCGGAAGCTTTCGATATGCGTGTGATCGGCTATGACCCTTACATCAGCGAAGCGGCGGCGAAGGAGATGCAGGTTGAGCTTGTGCCGCTGGAGAAATTGCTGGCCGAGAGCGATTTCATTTCGCTGCACACCGCCGTCAGCCCGGCAACTCAGGGAATGATCAATGCGAAGACGATCGCGCAGATGAAGAAGGGCGCGTGGCTGATCAACGCGGCGCGCGGCGAGCTGATCAACGAGGCTGATTTGGCGGAAGCGCTGAAGAGCGGGCATTTGGGCGGCGCTGCGCTCGACGTTTTTGCGGAAGAGCCGACGAAGAATTCGGCGCTCGTGGGGCTGCCGAATGTTTTGGCCACGCCGCACATCGCAGGCTCGACGACGGAAGCGCAGGAAGAAGTCGGGACGCAGGTTGCCGTGCAGATCCGCGACTATCTCGCGGATGGCGTCATTCGGAACGCAGTGAACCTGCCGGCACTCTCGCCCGATCAATACCGGCGGGGGCGTCCTTATCTCGCGCTTGCCGAGCGGCTCGGCTCGCTGGTGGCGCAAGCCGCGGCTTCGCGGCCGGCGCGCATTCGAATTCGATATGCCGGCGAAGTCGCTGAAGTCGGAACGACTTTGCTACGCAGCGCGGTGCTCGCGGGATTTCTGAACGCGGTGCTCGATGAAAAGGTGAACGTGGTAAACGCGCCACAAGTTGCGACCGCGCGTGGTTTGACTGTGCACGAAGAGACGCGGAAGCGGGAGCACGGATTCCCGAATACGCTGGAAGTATCGGCGTTGACCGACAAGGGCGAGGATGGCGGGTTCACCGTCGAAGGCACAGTCCTGCACGACGGCACACCGCGCGTTTTACAGATCGGCGGAATTCCGGTTGAGGCGCAACTCGAAGGGACGATTCTCTATCTGCGTAATCGTGACGAACCCGGCGTCATCGGCCAGGTTGGCTCGACGCTGGGCAAGCAAGGTGTGAACATCGCGACGTTTGCGCTGGGGAGACGGGACCAGACCCGGGGCGCCGAAGCGGTTTCACTGGTACGCCTCGATGGCGACGTGTCGGAATCCATCCTGGAGCCGATTCGCGGAATTCCAGCGGTCACGGGAGCAAAGCTGCTCCATCTCGGCAAGGCATAAGCATTTGCGGCTCTGAGCCGCAACTTACAGATTCCAAAACCGTAACGCGACGTGTCGGAATTGAGGAATTGACCAGCGAGCGGCGGATCGTCGTGTGCCAAAAGCGTGGCCAGAGGGTAGCGCAGCCGAGCCTAAAATCCATCGCGACCTATAATATTTTACATTTGTGTGACAAACCTTCTGCGCGATCATCTTCAAGATTCTGCGCTGACAGAACCTTCAGAGCCCGTAACTTCAACAAACCGCTGGGACTGACCACATGCGGCTCCCCGCTACATAGCGTTTATTTCGATTCGCCGCATTAAAATACATGTCTTGACATAACCTCCCGAAAAGCCGTAAAAGCTATCTCAAATACGTGTGTTGTGTGGTGGTGGGTTAAGGTTGCTCGGAGTCCAGCATCAGAATATGGCGTCGTGGGATTCCTATTCCGCGACCTGCGTGTGCCCCGTACTGAGCCCCCTCCCCGTGTGTCCGTTCAATCCGAAGATGGTGCGCGAAAGGAGTTGTATATGGAGTGGTCTGCTATGAAGCGCAACTTTTGGGGGAAGGTAGTAACGACTCTTGCGTTGTGTTTAGTGGCTGTGGCTGGAGCAATGGGCCAGGCCGGTACGACGTCGATCCATGGCGTGGTAACCGACAAGACCGGTGCGACTGTAGCCGCTGCTAAAGTTACGATCGACAATCCGGAGCAAAACCTCAGCCGCAGTGCCGATTCCGGCTCGGCGGGTGAATTCGACTTCGTGGGTCTTCAGCCCGGGACCTATGTGCTCACGGTCGAAGCCTCAGGTTTCCGCAAGTTCGAGCGCAAGGGCGTCCAACTGCTCGTCAACGTGCCCACGACAGTGAACGTGGCACTGGAAGTTGGTTCGTCTACGCAGACTGTCGAAGTCTCGGCTGCCACCGAAACTTTGAATACGACGGATGCTTCGTTGGGCAATGCGTTCAACGAGAACCAAGTGAAGCAGCTTCCTCTCGAAGGCCGCAATGTTCCCGACCTTCTCAGCTTGCAACC
>DATAMU010000578.1:0-3120 GCA_036266605.1 Candidatus Acidiferrum sp.
CACTGAGCAAAATCGAGGAACTGCGTTCCGCGCGGCTTCCCAACAACTTCCGTTTGTTTGACACACCCATCACGCCCTTTTATAGTCCCCACGAGAGCGATTTTTTTCTGAATTTCGGCTTCGGTCTTCGATCGAGCCGGCTCGCGGCGCGCGCTCCGGCCTCGGTGATTCGGGTGTTGGCCAGATCCCCGGCACAGCTCACCCTACAGTGGCTCACAGGGGCCCACAGTGGCATCGAAGTTGCTCCGCTGCACACGGGATTCGGCTGCATGAACAAAGGAAGTTTCGGCGAACTACTAAAGCGAGAGCGTGAGCTGCGCGAGGTGACCCTCAACGAAGTGACGGTCGCCACGCGCATTCCGCCGCGCTTTCTCGAAGCGTTCGAGCGCGAAGACTGGGAAAAGCTGCCCGGCGGCGTGTTCAATCGCGGTTTTGTGCGCGCCATCGCGCGCTATCTCGGCCTCGACGAAGAAAATCTGCTCTCCGAATACGATCTCGCCTACGGCGAACAGCGCGCCGCGATGCCGGTCGCCGTCGAAAATCCGATTCCAGCTCCTCCGAAATGGATGGTTGCAGCGGCGGCTATTGCCATTTTGATACTCGTCGCCGGCCTGATTTGGGGCTCGGTCCGTGGCTGGCGTAGCTACGCGGCACATCGAGACGCAAAACGCGCGGTGGCGACTGCGGCGGCACAGCCGCAAGCTCCGCCTTCGGCCGCAACTCCTAACACAGCAACCAGCGCGTCACTTACCACTCCACCTCTCCCAACTCCGAACACAAACTTTCCCGCCGCAAACGGCGCCGCCACCGCAACCGCCGATCCAACGCAGCGTCTCGACCTCACTATCTCTACCTCCGCCCAAACGCGCGTCCGCGTCGTCGCCGACGGTCGCATCGTCCTCGACCTCCGCTTACCCCCAGGCACATCTCGCCATTTCTCCGCCAAAAATCAATTCACCGTCTCCGCCACCCACCCCGACGCGGTGTTGCTAGAGATGAACGGCCAGGCAATGCCACCGCTCACCTCCGCAGGACCGTCCGGTACAATGGTGCTCAGCCAGAAGGATTTAAGGCAGGCACCCAGTGGAAACGCTCAGCGTTGAACTCGTCGAAGAACTTCGCAGCGGCCGCGCCAGCCGCGAAAACAAGCTTGCTGTCTGCAGCGGTGACGCTCAGCTCAGCGCCGTAGACCGCGCCGAAGTGCTTGCGGTGCTCGCCGCCGATCCCGACCCTGCTGTCGCCAACCACGCCGAAGAAGCCGCGCTCGCGCAACCCATTGAATCCTTCGTCGAAGCCATAAAGCGTTCGACGGCAACTCCCGCCCTGTTCGCCTATGCTTCCCGCAAGCTCGCCGACAAACCCGGAATCGCCGACGCGCTGATCGGCAACAGAAATTGCCCGGCGGAGAGGTTTATCGGTGTTGCACCGACGCTGCCGTCCTCTTCGCTCAAGGAGTTGATCGAAGATCTCGATCGCATCTCGGACTCAAGCGCACTCGCAGGCGCACTGCTCAAGAATCCAGCGCTTACTGAAACCCAGCAGAGAGTGCTTCGCGAAGTCTTGAACGAAGCAACACTCGGCGAAGCAGCACTGGCCGACGCCGCCGCCGACGCTGAGCCGGATGTCGCCAAGCGCCAAACCTTGATACAAAAGCTCGGCAAGATGACGGTCTCGCAGCGCGTCCAGTTCGCCATCAAGGGTGGATCGGAAGCACGCCGTACGCTCATCAAAGATACGAACAAAGTCGTACAGCGCGCCGTGCTGCAATCGCCGCGCCTGACCAACCAGGAGGTCGAAGCGTTCGCGTCCATGTCTTCGCTGACCGACGAAATCCTTCGGCTGATCGCCACGAATCGAAATTTTCGGAAAAATTACGTGGTCGTACGGAATTTGCTGAACAACGCCAAGACGCCTCTCGACGTGAGCCTGAACATGCTTCCGATGCTGAATCCCATCGATCTTAAGCGACTAACCACAAACAAAAACGTCCCCGAAACGCTGCGCACGACCGCGATGAAACTTCAAAAACAGCGCGCAGAAGCAAAAAAGGGCTAGCGCACCGCGCCAGCCCCCATTCATTTCCGCTCTAAATTCTCAATTCAAAGATTTAGCGCTTGCCCGGACTCCCTGCCGATCCGCTCTTCTTTGCCCCGGGACTTCCGGCAGCCGCGACGTTCTGGCGCATCTCTTTCGCTTCCTTCAGGTGATCCTGCAAAGTCGGCAGAGTCTGGGTCGCAAAATCTTTCACTGCCGCATTGTGCCCGCCGTCCGCTTCTTTTCTGAAATCGGCGACATCCTCTTCGTGATCGCGAACCATAAATCGAGCGTAGGCGCGATCAAATGCCGCTCCCGACAGTTTTGAAAGCATCTCGTACGTCGCCTTATCTTTCGCGGTCATATCCTCCGGCAACGTAATTTTCTCTTGCGCGGCGACGCCCTTCAATTCAGTTCCGGCTTTGGTGTGATCTTCCACCATCCGCGCGCCAAACTTTTTCACGGATTCCGCGGTGCCCTTCTGTTGCGCGAGTTGCCCCATCTTGACTTCGGCCATGCCGCCCTCGGCGGCCTTCTTCGCGAATTGCGTGTCGGTAACCGCAGCCTTGGCCGCTGGCGCATTGTCGCTTTGATACGCCAGCGCGGCCCAGCACCCCAAAAACGTGCAAAACGTCGTCACCGCGGCGACATACGCCGCTTTGACCCAAGGACCATTCCAGGTGGAATTTTTCCAGTCGCGCATAACAGCCTCCGTTGCCCACTGCGTGGACGAACGCCTAGGGGTGGAGCAACAGTAGCGCGCCCCAGAACCACCGCCATCCAGACATACCTGTAGGAAATCGCAGCACGAAATCGTAGGAACTTGCAGGAATCGTGTAGGGCGCAGCATTGCTGCGCCTCATGTCCGCACGATCTCAACTAACGGAGGGTCTTTCGGCTTTACCCTGGGTAACTGCTCGCGGAGCTAGTTCCGCCTCAACACCAAACAGCTCGCAATCATGTCGTGCAGCGCCTGCCGCTTCTCCGTAAATCCCGCCATGATGTACCCGATGCCACAAGTGAAGTGGGTCACGAATTTCGCGAAGTAACGCCCTGTCGCTCGCAGGAACGTAACCCTCCGGCCTT
>DATAMU010000579.1:0-3146 GCA_036266605.1 Candidatus Acidiferrum sp.
TATGTTTTGCCAAAGCGCGTCCAGTTCTGGATCAAGCGGCGCCGCGCCCTGCAGCACTCGGAAGAGGGGAGCGAGCCTCGATTGAATGCTTCGCAGGGCGCCCGCATAAATCCGCAGCTTTTTGGCGGCGTCGGGTTCAGCGCGTATCGATCGCACGTAATCGCGTTCTTCCGGTGGAACCGCCGCGTCGCTGCCCGAAATCGCTGTCTCCACGAGCAAATGAAATAGTGCAGCTTTCTTGCCCACCGTTGCGTATACGGTATCGAGCGCAATTCCTGCGGCTTGAGCGATCGCCGGCATCGTCGCTGCCGCATAACCCTTTTCCAGAAACACTTTCAGCGCAGCGTCGAGAATCGATTGGCGCGTTGCCCGAGCCGCGTCGCGGCGCGCGCTGGAATCGTATGTGCGCTTTGCGCGGATTCTGGTCATCTTTCTTTTGTTCTCCATATTAGTCCGAAGTATGTTAGGATGAATATGCCTCAATCGAGATGATCTGAAAAGGAGATTCTAAATGTTTGCTGCAATCATCGATTTTGCCAATCTGCTGTTCGCTGCGCTCCTGGTAGGGGCCATGTTCGCCGTGTGGCTCGTGTTCAATCCCGCGGGGCTCAATGCCGGTACATACGTGGCCTTGCACCAGCAAGGTGTTCGGACCCTGCACCCGGCGCTGCCGATCCTGGGGATAGCCACGATCCTGGCGACCGTTACTGCGGCGGTGCTCGGACGGGCCGACAACACGCGCTTCTGGTGGCTCATCGCCACGGCGCTGTGTTTCGCGGCGTCTGGATTGATCACGCGATTCCTCAACATGCCGATCAACGCCGTCGTGATGACCTGGAATAGCGACTCGTTGCCCACCAATTGGATGGGATTGCGTAATGCGTGGTGGCGATGGCATTGCCTCCGGCTGCTAACAGGTTTGGCAGGATTTTCGTTGCTCCTCGTGGCGACGCTGAAGAACAACTGGACCAGATAAGCGAAATTCATTCGACCGTGTCATGCTTATTTTAGGGGAGATGCGATCTTATGGCCGATTCCGCAGTCGAAGCATTAATTCTTGATTTGCTTCAATGGCTGACGACCGGGGACAGGACTTACGATCAAGTGCTGGATGCTTGGCGTACGTCATGCCCGCGGCTTCCGGTTTGGGAAGATGTGAACGATCGCGGACTTGTCAGAATCGAGCATCTAAACGGCGACACGTTCATAAGAGCTTCAGCAATCGGCCTTGCCCTTCTCGAAAGGAGCGGACGAGCTCCAAAAGTCGCTGGTATTCGCTAACCTCGCCGCTCTGCTCAGCCGCATTCAAACCTTAAGGTCTCATCAAGTCCTCTCGCCTATCTTCTCGGAAATAGACCCGATTCTGGATGCATCCATGTCCCACGCAACATGGTCTCTGCTGCGCATACATGCGCGCGACACCACGGAGAACCCATGAGCGAACTAGAAACCATCAAAGATCTTCTGGAAGAAGAAATCCAGGACCTCTATTCCGCAGAAAAGCAGCTAACCAAAGCCATTCCAAAGATGGCCAAGGGCTCCAACAACGAAGAACTATCAGCCGCCTTCGAAGCCCATCTCAAGGAAACGGAAGGCCAGATCGAACGGCTCGAACAAGCTGCTGAACTCCTCGACATCAAAACTTCGGGCAAGAAATGCAAAGGCATGGAAGGCGTAATCGCCGAAGGCGCGGAAGCTCTCGAGGAGGAAGGCGACGAACACGTCCTCGACCTCGGGATCATCGGCGCCGGCAGCCGCGTCGAACACTACGAAATGGCCGGTTACACCACCGCCATCAACCTAGCGAAGAAACTCGGCAACGATGAAGTCGTCAATCTCCTGACCCAAAATCTCAAAGAGGAACAAGCCGCCGACGAAAAACTCCGCACCATCGGCGACCAAATCCTGGAACAAGCCCCAACCGAACAAAACGAGAGCGAAGAAGGGGAAGAGAGCGAAGACGGTGCGGAGTCCACGCCAAAGCGAAAGGCCGCCGGCGGCCATTCTTAACCAGCAATTCGAATCCGATCGTTTAGAATCGTTCGTCTCGATTCGAATCCCATAGTTCATGTGCACGTGCCGCACCCTCCAGGAGCGAGGAGGGTGCGGTTTTCGATTGTCAACTCTCTTCAGATCTTCTGCAGCTTCCACTTCCCGCGCCGGAACAGAATCACTCCAGCGATGGCAACCGCAGCTTCTGCAACGACCATCGAGATGTACACGCCGTTCTGTTGCAGATGCGCAGGAATCGCCAGCGCATACGCCAATGGGATCTCCAGAAACCAGAACCCGAAGAGGTTAACGATGGTCGGAGTCGTCGTGTCGCCCGCGCCGTTGAACGCTTGCAGCATTACCATGCCGTACGCAAATCCGACATTGCCGCAACTCAGGATGCGCAGACACGTCGCGGCAAGCGCCACGACTTCCGGATCGCTGTTGAAAAGGCGAACGATCGGAGTCGCGAACAGAATGAAGAACAGTCCGATGCCGCCGAGAAACAGCATGTTGTAGAAGCCGGTGCGCCATACGGATTGCTCGGCGCGGTCCGGCCGTTTTGCGCCGAGGTTTTGTCCGACGAGCGTTGCCGCGGCATTGCTCAGTCCCCACGAAGGCAGAATCACGAAGATCACGATGCGCACCGCAATCGTGTATCCCGCGAGCGCCGTCGATCCGAAGATGCTGACGATGCGCACGAGTCCGATCCAACTCACGTTCGCGATGGAGAACTGAAAGATGCCCATCACCGAGACGCGCAAAAGGCGGAACAGCACCTCGAAATTGATCTTGAGCTGTCGCCGGTAGATGCGAATTCGCTCGGACCCGCGCATCAGCCGGTAAAACTGATACAGCACGCCGATCGAGCGGCCCGTGAACGTTGCGAGTGCGGCACCGGTCACGCCCATCTTCGGAAAGGGACCGAGCCCGAATATCAGGCACGGATCCAAGATCAGATTGATGATGTTCGACACCCACAGCAAACGCATCGCAATCGCTGCGTCGCCGGCGCCGCGGAAGATGGCGTTGTTCAAGAAGAGCAGCATGATCGCGCCCGCACCGCCCACGGCGATGCGTGCGTATCCCGAGCCGACCGCAACGACGCTCGGAGATGCGCCCATCCACTCGAGCAGCTTCGGTGCGAGAAACAC
>DATAMU010000580.1:0-2006 GCA_036266605.1 Candidatus Acidiferrum sp.
TCCTCTTGATCCAGTCGTTGTTCTCGGCCATCTCCGGTTCGGTGTAGTGCACGTTTTTCTTGTTCAGAAACGACCGAAACTCGTGCATCACCGTATCGTCTGCAGTGAATTCCTTCGTTACGTTCGGCCGCGTCCCCAGGTAAAACCGAGTGAACCCACCGACGCCCGCCTCGTACGGGAAGAACACATCCGCGCGAATCAGCGTCTCCTGGAATTTCGTCAGCTTCGGCGCCGCGATCACCACGTCCGGCGTAATTCCGCCGCCGCCCGTCACCTGCCGCCCGCTATCCGTCAGCTTCACTTCCGTCGGATGCTCCGGCACATGGCGCTCGTAGTGATACTCGTAAAGCGAGATCGATTTGTAATCGCGCTGAATCAGTCGTCCGCTCGGCGTGTAATACCGCGCCGTCGTCAGCGCCAGCCCGGTGTTCTCGCTCAGCGGCGTCACCGTCTGCACGAGTCCCTTACCGAACGTCGTCTCGCCCACCACAATTCCGCGATCGTGATCCTGCACCGCGCCCGACACAATCTCGGTCGCCGACGCCGAATTCCCGTTCACCAGAATCACCAGCGGCACCGTGTTGCCCTGATTCCCGCGAATCGCTACATACTTTCGCTCGTTCGATGCGCGCCCGTGATGCGACACAATCAGCTGCCCCTTCTCCAGGAACATATCGCCCACAGCCACCGCTTCATTCAGCAATCCACCGGGATTGCCGCGCATATCCAGAATCAAGCCATCCAGCGAAGGAGCATTCAGCTTCTTCAGCCCTTCCGCAATCTCGCGATCCGTCGTCTCGTTGAATCCCGACAGTCGGATGTACCCAACGCCCGGCTTCAGCATGAACGCAATGTCCACCGAGTGCCGCGGAATTTCGTCGCGCGTCACCGTAAATGTCAGCGGATCGTTATATCCTTCGCGCGAAACCGTAATCTTGACGATCGTGCCCTTGGCGCCCTTCAGCATGTCCGCGACGTCGCTCGTCGTCAGCCCATCGGTCGCCTTATCGTCCACCTTCATGATCACGTCGCCCGGCCGAATGCCCGCGTTATAAGCAGGCGCGCCGACGTACGGCGACATCACAACCGTGTGATTCTCACGCGGCGCAACCACCATGCCCACGCCGTAATACTTGCCGCGTTGGTCTTCCCGCAGCAGCGCGAACTGTCGCGCGTCAAAAAAGTTTGAGTGAGGATCGAGCATGCGCAGCATGCCCGGAATGGCGCCCTGGTACACCGCCTTGTCGATGTCGACCGGCTCTGCGTATTGCGTCTGGACCACGTCCAGCACCTTGGTGAAGTCCTGGACCGACGACTGGTAGTCATCGGCCGACGCCGTCGTCGCCCGCACGTTTGGCCCGTAAATCCCGCCCAACACAGCAGATACGACTAGCACCGCCACTACAACAAACAGTCCGCGGCGTTCAGCTTTCATCCGTAACCTCACAGTTTCCAGTTAATTCTCAATTATACCACACCCAAATTCCACCCAATTTCCCGTGTTTCCACCCTCTAAATCCGCCCGATCCCCAGCACCCATTCACTCGCCTTCGCCGCCCAATCCGTCACCGAAACCCATGTGCACTGCGGCGCTCCCGCGCCGCTTTTACGATCGCCCCTTGCCACCCAAATCATCCCCGACCGTCAAACTCAGCACATCCTCGCTGCTCTTTTTTCGAGTTTCAACTGTCGACTGTCAACTCTCTTCCACCCCATCCACTACTCCACTATTCCCGTATTGTTTGACACCATCAAACCGCATTCCCTATGATGCCAACAGGCCGCCACACGGTCACCCGACTACATGCTCAGCATCCCCCACATGATTGTGGTTTTTATCGTAGTTCTGGTCGTCTTCGGCCCTCAAAAACTCCCCGAACTCGCCAAGGGCCTCGGCAAACTCATGGCCGAGTTCCGCAAAGCCTCCACCGACTTCAAATCCGCGTTCGAAAACGAAATGCGCGACCTCGAACGCCAGGCCGCCGAAGTCGAACGCAAAAAGCGCG
>DATAMU010000581.1:0-8195 GCA_036266605.1 Candidatus Acidiferrum sp.
CGGATCGGACGACTGCATCAATCCTTTCGACATCAGGGTTTGCTGAATCGCCTGCCGCACTTTATCCTGCACCCTCTGATTGTCGGCATTGTCTTCGCGCACCATTTCACGCGGAGGCGGCCCACCCGCGGTGTCGCGTGAAAGAACTCTGCGGTTGTCGCGGGATGCGGCTAACTGCGGTTCAGGCGCCCACGCCCACGACGCGCCTTTGCGGATACGCACATCCGGATCACGCGTGATTCGCACATGGTCGTCGCAGCCCGCCGCCACAAATGCAAACGCTACCGCCGCCACCAACATCAGCGGCACGCGCCACTTTGCCTTTGAAATCGATTTCGCGCTCGAAACAGCGCTGCCAAAATTCAATCCGGGTAAGCTCCAAGCCGACATTCTGCGACCTCCGACGGGCTAATCCCGTCCCATCTATTCAACCCCGATTTGCAGGAATAGTTGCGAATACAGCGGGCGTTGTTTCACGAACATAACTGAGGATTTGCTCAGTGCCAATTCTTCAGACGAGGCCAAAGTTCACGCAAATCGGTCGTCAATCCGCGAGCCAGCAAAATAGGGTGCTGTTCGTGCGGCATCGAATAGGGACTGTTCAGCGTGGCCGCGTTTTCGACGCTGGCGAAGTGCTCGCGCGCTTCTTCAATGTCGTTCGAGCCCACGAGAATCATGATCTCGCCCGTGTACTCGCGCGGCCCCCAGAAAAAGTAGTTCTGGTGCGCGCAGATTGCTTTCGGCAATCCATAGCGCCCGCCAAAGAAATCGATCGCGGCAGCTTCGCCGTAATTCTCCGTGTAGATCGCGGTCTTCTGTTGCTGGTCGGGCGGCAACGAATGATAGATACGCGCAACCTGCTCCACCATTTCTGGCCAACCCAATTGGTCCGCATAGTATTGAGGCAACAGCACGCCGATTTGATTCTTCTCCGTGCGCGATGGTTCAACTCCCAGCCGCTTTTGGTAGGCGATGAACTTCTCGATGGGAAGGACCGGCAGAACCAACGGCAGCAGGACGAGCAACATGATCACCTGGCTTCGGATCGACGCGCCTCGCAAGAACCAACGGAGTCTGGGATGCGTTGCGAACCGCTCCGAATCGAAGAATATCTCCGCCGCGACCGCTCCAGCCGCCAGCACGATGCCGTACGCCGGCGCGGAGTAGTAATCCTTGCCATGCATCAACATGAAAAACGCAATCGTGAACACGAACGCCCACCCGAAAATCCGATAAGCCGCTGCTCGAGGCGAAAAGAAATAAAATCCAAGTCCCGCCAACCAGAACGGCAGAGTCAGCGGCGCCATCATCAATGCCTGCTGCCCGAGATATGCCAGCGGTGGCAACGCAATATCCTTTCCCGACGTGCGAATGTTCCGCATCAGCTCCAGGAACGGCCAGTGATGATGAATGTTCCACAGCAGGTTCGGTAGAAAAATCAGCAGCGCGATGCCGCCGCCCGCCAGCAGCCACGGCGTCCACAAGAGCTTTCGCTGCGGAGTGAGCAGCAACCCTAGCAAGAGCGCGGCGGCAAAAAATCCCATCGAGTACTTGTTCTCGAGCCCCAGCCCACCGATGGCGCCGAAAGCGATCCACAATCGCGTGTCGCCGGTCTGAATCATGCGCAGCAAGACGAACGCGCACCCCGTCCAGAAAAGCGACTCGAACGCATTCATCGCAAATTGATGATCGGTCACGATCCACACGGCCGGCACCGCAGCCAGTGTCGCAGCCAGAGCGATGCCATATCGCTTCGCGCCGAGCGCGCGCGCAAACCCCGAGATCAAGAAAATTCGCGCGCACCCCGCCAGCGCCGGCCAAAACAACAGGGCCCGCAGCGAAGTGCCGAGCGTGTGCCGCGCAATCCACGCCAACAACGCGATCAGCGGCGGCTGATCGACGTATCCCCAATCGAGATGTTCCGAGCAAGCCAGGTAGTACAGCGCGTCGCGAAAATACCCGTATCGCGTCGCGGTAATCATGTGCAGCGCAAAATAAATTGCCGCGACGATGGCGGGCACGAACCACCACGCCCGCGTAAAACCGCCGCTCACTCTATCTGCATTTTGTTGGATATTCGGAACCGAATCGGCTCCGCCGACGTGCGAATCAGATTGATTCATTTGACGGCGAGCATATCAAACGCCGCCAGCTCAGCGAACAACGTTCCTTCAACCTCAGTTCGCCGCTTCATCCCCAAGCGGCGTCAACCCCAGCACCGCCCAATCATCCGGCGCGTTCTCAACCTGCCAAAACTCCGGCGCCGCATTGTCAAACTCAAACGCAACTCCAAAACCGCCCGTCAACAGCCGCTCCGCGTGTACGACCCGCGCGCTTTCCTTCAAATTCGTATTCAGATTTGTTAGCACCAGGGGCTGCGCCACCAGAAATTCCATCGTCGAACGAAACAATCCGCCATGCGCGTTGACGATCGCCGTGTGGGTAATCTCCTGTGCTTCGCGACCGTCCACCGTCGCCGTCGTCACCAGCACCGGCACCGTCAACTTCACGCGCTCGCTGCGCCGCTTCTCGCTACTCGGTCGATCTTGCAAAAGCGTTCTCCGTCCAAGCCGCACGTTCGCACGAGCCAGCGACGCAACACACCCGTGCCGCAACCACAGACTCGATCCAACACAATTGTAAGATTGAAAAACACTCAGTGGGAGTTTCGAAACCGCCCGCGACTCGAAAGCGAAACCGTACCAACGGCCAGTCCGCTATCACCAAAACTCGCCCAAATCCCGAAGAAAGTGCGCAAAACTCCGCCGCCAAACCTACCGCCCGAGCCGCCTCTCCAACTCCGCCTTCACGCCCGCCCACTCCGAATCGATCACACTAAAATAAACCGTGTGCCGCACGCGCCCCGTCGAAGTAATCATATGATTCCGAAAAATCCCTTCCTGCTTCGCCCCGATCCGCAAAATCGCTGCGCGCGATTTCTCATTCAGCGAATCCGTCTTCAACTCCACGCGCATACATCCCAAATCCTCAAACGCATGTCGCAGTAATAAATACTTCGCCTCGGTATTGATCGCCGTCCGCTGCCACGCCGGCGCGATCCACGTCGATCCAATCTCCAGCCGCCGGTGCGCCTTCTCGATATTCATGTATCGCGTGCTTCCGATCACGCGCCCGCTGGCCAGCTCGATCTGCGCAAACGGCATCGACACGCCGTTCGCCCGCTCGCTCAGCGCCAATTCAACGTAGGCCTTCATCTGCTCGGGCGCCGTGACCTGCGTCGGAATCCACCGCCACAACTCCTCCACAATCCCGATCTCACAAAGCCCGTCCAGATGCGCCAGCGCCAGGGGCTCCAGCCGCACATGTTCACCTTCCAACACCACAGGTTCGACTCGAATCGGTCCAGGATTCATCGCGAAATTCTGCGCAACAAACCCACTACAAGCCAGCACCAATTTGGACGAAGAAGCGGCATCCAGGTTCTAAAAGCAAAACGAGCCGCGACAACCGCCGCAGCTCGTGCGCATCTTGTGTAGGGGCGCAGCACGCTACGCCCCATGTCCGCACGATCACAACATCTCGTGCCTCCTACACCTTCTCGGCTTCCACCACGGACAGCGCGCCCTTCGTAGGCACCACACGCGTCAGCTTAAATCCCGCCCCTTCAAACAATTTCGAAAACTCCGCCTCCGTCCGCTCTTTCCCGCCCGCCAGCAGCAACATCTCCAGGTCGAGCCACTTCGCGAAGTGCGGCTCATTCCCCGGTACAAGCACCGACTCCATCAAAATGACTCGCGTCTTCCCGCGCCCAGCCCGCGCACAATTCTTCAAAATCACTGTCGCCTTCTCATCGTCCCAGTCGTGAATGATGTGCTTCATGATGTAAGCATCCGCCGCAGGCACCGAAGCAAAAAAATCACAGCTAGTCGCAGTGCACCGGTTCTCGACGCCTGCATTCCGAATCATCTCCGGCGTTCCCGCCACGACATGCTCTAGATCCGCCACAACACCGTGAATCTCCGGATACTTCTTCAAGATCGACGTCAGCACAAACCCATGTCCGCCGCCGATATCGACGAGCGTCTTCCCGTTCAGCCACGAAAAGTCGTACGCCTCGAGCACTGCCGGCGCGAACATCTGGCTGAACCCCGTCATCGCCTCGTTAAAAACTTTCGACACTTCCGGATTCTTCTCGAAGTATCCGAAGCACGACTCACCATAGACCTTCTCCGTCACCGTATTCCCGGTTTGCATCGCGTACGGCAATTCCGGATAGGTATCGAAATGCATTTTGTTGCCGAGCCACAACACCATCGACCGCTGCGAACCCGGCCGATCCGAAAGAAGCAGTTCCCCCTCCTGTGTCAGCGCAAACGCGCGCGGCGCCGTCTCCGTAAACACGCCCGCGGAAGCCAACGCTCGCAACACGCGAAACACCGGCTCTTCCTTCGCACCGCAAGCCTTCGCGATCTCGCTCGTCGGCTTCGGTCCCGACTTCAAAATGTCGGGTATCCCCAATTTCGTCACCGCGTACAGCGCCGCCGTCGTCATGTACCCTGTTCCGAGCTGCATGATGATTTCGCCCGGACGCGGACCCGCCGCCGCCGTACCCATCGCTCCAGCCGTAATTCCAGATGTAGACGCAGTCATTTCTCTCTCCTCCGATAGTTGGCCTGACCTGTGGGGACTCGACCTTTGGTTACTTGCAGTGTGATGCCTTGGGGAGACTATACAGCGCCGTCGGAACGATTTCGCCGTCAATAATCACTGAAAATGCGGGTTCTCCCATTCCTGCGGTTTTGCAACGCAACTACAACCAAAAGTGGCACGAACCCGAGAGTGAGGTATGATAGATTCTGTAGAAACTATATCTTAGGATGATGATGCCAACAGCTACAGAAAAGACCGGAAAAGTCCTGTTGCGGGTACGCCCCCGTGGCTTCTGCGCAGGCGTTGTCCGCGCGGTAGACATCGTCGAACTGGCCCTCGAGGCCTACGGCGCGCCGGTTTACGTCCACCACGAAATCGTCCATAACACCTATGTTGTCGAGCAGTTACGGCGGCGCGGCGCGATCTTCGTCGAAGCCATCAGCGACGTGCCCAACGGCAACGTTCTCGTCTTCAGCGCGCATGGCGTGCCCCCGACGGTCCGCCAGGAAGCCAAAGATCGCAGCCTCAAAGTGATCGACGCCACCTGCCCCCTCGTCACTAAAGTTCACCTTGAGGCGCTCAAGTTCGCGCGTGAAAAGCGCACCATTATTCTGATCGGCCACAAGGATCACCAGGAAATCGTCGGCACCTCCGGCGAAGCTCCTGATCGAACCATCGTTGTCGACTCCGTAGACGCCGTCGATGCGCTCGAAGTCGAAGATCCCGAAAAGCTCTCGTTCCTCACGCAAACGACGCTGAGCCTCTACGACACACAGGAAATCGTTGCGCGCCTCCGACAGAAATTCCCCGCGATCAAGGGACCGGCCAGCGACGACATCTGCTATGCGACACAAAATCGTCAGGAAGCCGTCGAACAGGTTGCGAAAGACGTCGATTTCATTCTCGTCGTCGGCTCGCCCAACAGTTCGAATTCAAATCGCCTGGTCGAAGTCGCCAAGCGCAGCGGCGTGCAGGCGCAACTGATCGACTCCGCGAAAGACATCGATCCCAAGTGGCTTGAAGGTGTCGCGCGCGTGGGCCTCACCGCCGGCGCATCTGCTCCCGAAGTTTTGGTCGAGCAGGTGAGCAGTCGCCTCGCGGAAATCGGCTTCACCGATCAGCGCGATCTCGATTTGATTCGCGAAGACGTGCGTTTCACGCTGCCGCCCGAGCTGCAAACGATCGCCGCCGCTCCGCGCCGCTGACGCATGTTTCATCCTGAGCGCAGCGAAGGATCTCAGCGCGATCCTCGGCAAGGTTGAAGCGCCGAGCAGCATCGCGCTCGATGCGGAAGTTTTTCGTAGTGGCAGTCGGCATTGCAACACAGGGGCTAGTCGCAAGCCGTACCTCAGCCTCACCGCTGGGAAAAAGTCACAAGGAGCTTAACTTTGGCGGTCAAAATCGTCCGTCAGCCGAAGAAGATTGCCCTGATCGGTGCGCCTTCCAGCGCTGCCGCTTTCCAGGCCGGAAGTGAAAAAGCACCGGCCGCGCTCCGCGCCGCAGGCTTGGTTGACCGCCTCAAAGAAGCAGGCTTCGAAGTACAAGATTACGGCGACTGTCCCCAACGCCTCTTTGCCGACGATGACGAACATCGTCGCGCGCGCAACCTGCCCGCAATCGTCGCCGGCCTCAACGATTTGAAAATTCACGCCGAAACCGCAATGAAAAGCGGCGCCTTGGTTCTCGTCCTCGCTGGCGACTGCGCACAATCGATCGGCCTCCTTACCGGCGCTCGCCGCTACTACAAACATCTCAATTTAATTTGGTTCGATCGCGACGCCGACCTCAACACGCCCGCCACTACGCCGTCAGGACGCATCGACGGCATGGTCGTTGCCCATATCGTAGGCCGCGGAGCGCCAGAACTCGTCCGCTTCTGGGGAGAGACCCCGCTGGTCCGCGAGCCCGATGTGTTGCTGTACGGCATCGCGCGCCTCGATCCGCCCGAACAAGAAGCCCTGGCGAAATCGCCGGTGCGCCACATCACGGCCGAACAAATCGCCGCCAAAGGCGCCGAAAAATCCGCGAGCGAAGCGCTGACCCAATCGCACGCAGACACCCGAGAGTTCGTGGTGCACCTCGATCTCGATGCAATTTCCGGCGACGAATTGAGCGCCGTTAATGTCCCGCAGTCCGGCGGCCTGAGCTACGTTCAAGTCCGCGACTCCCTGAAAAAATTCGCCGCGCACAAAAATTTGCTTGGCCTCGACATCGCCCAATTCAATCCCGACAAGGATGCCGATGGCTCCGCCGCGAAGAAAATTGTGGATTTGCTCGTCGAAGCGTTGAGCGCGCGCCTCGAAGCTGCGGATTCGCCGGAACAACCGGAAGCTTCTGCACCCGCTGCGAAAAGCGTACAAGCGCCGACGCCGGCGCTCGCACAGTCGTCGCAACCAGAGCCTGCCGCGTGGTCCAGCGAAGAGGCAATGTCCGTCGAACATACCGAAGTGGCGGCGCACGATGAGCCAGCCGAAGGAGCTGAATCGACCGAAGAGCCCGCGCCGGGCGATCCGGCATAGCTGTTAGATTTTTTTCTTCAACTTCTTTCCCCACTCTCCGAACCCCAAAACGGCGATCCGTCGTTCGACCCGACAGCACTTTCAGCGCGTGTTGATTTCCTGACGTTTCCGTATGGCACGCGATAAGCCGCGGAAGCTTAGGTCCAGGCCAGCGGTGAAGGCGTAGTGTTCGGCTTCGGCGGGGCCTACTTTGGATTCGAGTTCGGCGCTGCATTCTCTGATGAAGACGGCCATTGCGGCTGTTTCGATTTTTGCTTCGATTTCTTTCGCGGCTGGATCGGTCGCGGATGGTTCTGGTTTCAGCATTATGGGTGGGGAAGTTTTGCCTACAAATTTTGTTGCTGCGGCGAGGGATTTTTCGGCGGTGTTGAACCAGCGGTATAGACGGTCGCGGAATTCAGTGATGTGCGCTTCGGGATTGTTGGACTCCGCGAAGTGTGTGAGGAAGAGGGTGGTTGGTTTGCGCTCGAGGATTGTTTGGAAGGATTTATCCCAGAGCGCGAGGTCGACGTCGGGCGGCGGCGTGGCAGGGAGAATGTAAGGGCCGTTGGTGATACGGACGCCGCCGGTGTCGCCGATGAAGGCGACCCCTTCGTCGGAGTCGAAATAAGAGACGTGATGGGAAGCGTGTCCGGGTGTGTAGGCGACTTCGA
The DNA here is from genome assembly GCA_036266605.1 of Candidatus Acidiferrum sp. Taxonomy (GTDB): domain Bacteria; phylum Acidobacteriota; class Terriglobia; order Acidiferrales; family UBA7541; genus Acidiferrum. The sequence continues at coordinate 7,784 of DATAMU010000581.1, forward strand.
GTTTGCGTTGGCCTAGCGCGAGTGTTTCGCCGCCTTCGAGGATTTGTAGATTTTCCTGCGGGACGGGAAGTGTTTCGCCGAAGAGGATGGGAAGTTGGTCGCCCCAAAGGCGACTTGCGCTGGCGATGAGTTTTGATGGGTCGGCCATGTGGCGCGCGCCGTTGGAGTGGACGTAGATTTTTAGATTTGGATTTTCGCGGATCAGTTTTCCGGTGGCGCCGGCATGGTCGAGATGGATGTGCGTGATGAGGATGGCGTTGAGATCGGAGACGGAGAGGCCGTGTTGGCGGAGTTGCTCGCGCAGAGTTGTTAGAGTGGATTCGGGGCCGGGGTCGATCAGGGCTGCGTGATTTTCAGATTGCAGCAGAGCGGCGGCGATCGATTTGGGGCGATTGCACCAGTTGACGTCGAG
>DATAMU010000582.1:0-2445 GCA_036266605.1 Candidatus Acidiferrum sp.
GGTCGCTGGCTCGCTTTCGCGCGTCGCATTCCAAACGGCACGATTTCTTACAAAGGACACAAGTACGGCCCGCGCACCGCTCTCTGGCTTCGCGATCTGCAATCCGGCGCCGAACGTGTCTTGATGGATCCAATCGAAAGCGACGTGACCGATTCTTACAGCGCCTGGCGCGTTCTCCCCGGCTATGCGTGGGCGCGCGACGGGAAATCCATCGTAATCTCACAAGGTGGGAAAATTCATCGTGTGACGATCGCCGATGGAAAAGTTGAAACCATTCCCTTCACCGTCCACGTCCAGCGCACCATTTCGCAGATGGCCAAGTCCGAGCGCCGCATCACCGACGACGCTTTCCCGATGCGTTTCGCGCGCTGGCACACCGCCTCTACCGACGGCAAAAAACTCGCCTTCCAAGCAGTCGGTCACATCTGGCTCATGGACTTGCCCGACGGCCAGCCGCGCCGCTTAACCGCCTCCACCTTCACCGCAACCGAATACTCCCCGGCATGGTCGCCCGACGGAAAGTCGATCGTATTCACCTCATGGGACGAAAAAATCGGTGGCGCACTTTGGAAAGCCTCGACAGACGGCGGCTCGCCGCAGCAACTCACGACCGAGCCCGGCGAATACATTCACCCCGCATGGAGTCCCGACGGCGCCACCATCGTCGTCGCGCGCGGCTCCGGCGCATTCTTCCGTGGTCAGCCTTGGATCACCAACACCTGGTACGACCTCGTCACCATCCCCGCTTCAGGCGGCGAAACAAAATTGGTCGTTCGAACGCCCCGTTACTCCGAATTCCTCGAGCGCAATCAGATCGTCGCGCCCACGTTTGGCGCCGACAACCGCATCTACTATCCCGAATTCTCCAAAAACAAAGACCCCGAGGCGCGCCGCCCTCTCGCGATCAATTTCGTCTCCGTCAAACTCGACGGCACCGACCGCCGCGTCCACGTCGTCTTTCCTTTCGCCGACGAGGCGACCGTTTCCCCCGACCTAAACACACTCGCTTTCCAGGAAGGCGACAACGTCTACACGCTCGCCTTTCCCTCCGCAGGCACCGCCGGAAAGCCTCCGCTCATCGACAGAACCGGCGCCGTTCTCCCTCTCACTCAAGTCAGCAAAGAAGGCGGAAACTTCCCCCATTTCCGCGACGCTCAAACCCTCGAATTCGGCAGCGCCAACAAATATTTCGTCTACCATCTCGATTCCAAAAAAACCGACACAATAGAAATCAAACTCAGCGTTCCGCGCGAAATCCCATCCGGCTCCCTCGCCCTCGCCAACGCCCGCATCCTCACTTTCGACCATCGCAAAGTGATCGAACGCGGCACCATCGTCGTAAAAAGCTCACGCATCGCCTGCGTCGGCGATTGCTCGACCGCCGGCGTCGATCGCGTCGTCAACGTCAAAGGCAAAACCATCATCCCCGGCCTCATCGACATGCACGCCCACCACTACAGCATGTACACCGGCATCACGCCTCCCCACGACTACGAAATCGCCGGCAACCTCGCCTACGGCATCACGAGCACACTCGATCCCGCCGCCTGGTCGCAAAATGTTTTTCCGCCCGCCGAAATGGTAGACGCCGGCCTCATGATCGGCCCGCGCACGTTCTCCTCCGGCGATCCCCTTTACGCCGGCAACGGTTCTCGCAACAACGATCTCACCAGCCTCGAAGTCACCGAAGAAAACATCAAGCGTCTCTCCAGCTACGGCGTCTTCACCCTGAAACAATATCTCCAGCCAAAACGCGAGCAGCATCAGTGGATCGCCGAAGTCGCCCGCAAATATGGTCTCAACATTACCGCCGAAGGCGGCGGCCTCGAGTACGATCTCGGTATGGCCATGGACGGCCAGACCGGCTCCGAGCATCCCCTCGGCTACGCGCCGCTTTACAGCGACGCCACAAAATTTTTCGGCATGGCTCACTTCACCTACTCACCGACGGCAATCGTCGGCGGCCCCGGCGTCTGGAACGAAGAATATTTCTTCCAAAATTTCGACTACTACAAAGACGCCAAGCTCCTCCGCTGGACTCCCTGGCGCGAAATCCTTCCCCACGCCCGCCGCCGCATGATGCGGCCCGAAACCGACTACAGCTTCCCGCTCATCGCCCAAGCCGTCTCCGACATCCGCGACGCCGGCGGTTTCGGCGCCCTCGGCGGCCACGGCCAGCAGCAAGGCATCGACTCCCACTGGGAGCTCTGGATGTACTCCTCCGCCATGGGTCCGATGGGCGCTCTCGAAATGGCCACCAACGACGGCGCTCATTACCTCGGCATGGACCAGGACCTCGGCTCCATCGCCGTCGGCAAACTCGCCGACCTCGACATCCTCAACAAGAACCCGCTCGACGACATCCACAACAGCGCCGACATCGCCTTCGTCATGAAAGGCGGCATCCTCTACGACGGCACCTCCCTCGACCAAATCTGGCCCAAG
>DATAMU010000583.1:0-6421 GCA_036266605.1 Candidatus Acidiferrum sp.
GAGATCTATCAGATGAAGGACTATTCGCGCGACAAGGTGCGCGTACTGATGCGGTTGGATGCGAGCAAGCTCGATCTGAAGAGTCCGAAGGTGCACCGCACAGACCGGGATTTTGCGGTGACGTGGACGAAGATGTACGGCAAGGGGCGCGTGTATTACACGACTCTGGGGCACATCGAACAGAATTGGGACGATCCGCGCTTTCAGAAGATGATGGTTGAGGCGGTGAAGTGGTCGATGGGCATGGTGGACGCGGATGTGAGTTCGCGGCCGCTGCCGAAAGATTGAGACGCGAGATTCTTGTAAATCATTTTGTTGTTGGGAGGTCGAAGTGAAGCGTGGGCTCGCTTTTTCACTATTGCTGATGATGTGCTCGGTCGGCGCGCGTGGTGCGCAGGAACCGGCGGATGCCGCTCCAACGCCTCCTTCGGCGGCACACCCGATCTTGGCGCTGGGGTCGGCGGCGCCGGATTTCTCGCTGCCGGGCGTTGACGGCAAGACGCATAGCCTATCGGACTACGCGAGCAGTCCGGTGCTCGTTGTCGTTTTCATGTGCAATCACTGCCCCATCGCGCAGATGTATGAGCAGCGGGTCCAGGCGCTGACCGACGACTATCGCGACAAAGGTGTCGCAGTCGTGGCGATTCAGCCGAACGATCCGAAGGCCATTCGAATCGATGAACTGGACTCTTCGGACATCAGCGACAGTCTCGACGAGATGAAAATTCGATTCGAATACAAACACTGGCGCTATACCTATCTTTACGACGGCGATACGCAGTCGGTCACGCGAGCGTACGGGCCGCAGGCTACGCCACATGTATTTGTATTCGATAAGGATCGGAAGCTGCGCTACGAAGGGCGGATGGACAACAACTATCGCAAAGAAATGGTGAAGACCCAGAACGCGCGCGATGCGATTGACGCCGTGCTTGCGGGGCGCGAAGTCGCGGTGAAGCACACCGGCGTGTTCGGGTGCTCGACGAAGTGGCAGGAGAAGTCGGCGCAACGAATCGCCGCATTGCACAAGATCGAAGAGCAGCCGATTACGGTCGACATGGCCACGGCGGATGATTTGAAGAAGCTCCGCGAGAATTCTTCCAAGCGCATGACGCTGATCAGCTTTTGGGCGACGTGGTGCGGCTCGTGCATCGATGAGTTTGCCGATCTCGAAGACACCTATTTGATGTACAAGGTGCGCGACTTCGATCTGATCACGGTGTCGGCGAACATGCCCGATGAAAAAGATGGCGTGCTTCGAATGCTCAAGAAAAAGATGGCAACGAGCAAGAACCTTCTCTTCAACTCAACCGACACGGAAGCATTGCAAAAAGCGTTCGATCCGACGTGGGAATCCGCCGTGCCGTATACGATCTTGCTCGATGCGAACGGCAAGGTGCTCTACAAAAATCTAGGCACGGTCGATATTTTGGAATTGCGTCGCACGATTCTGGCAAACATGCCGTCCGATTACATCGGCTTTAATCAATATTGGCAGTCGGGAAATGCGAAGGGTGCAGCCGCGACGAGCGGCGGCAATTAGTCGACTCGCCGACCAGATGCTGATTCGAATCGTTCACGGCGCCGGCGAGCCTCGCAACCACGTTCGAATTGTTAGCGTTCACTCATTTTCAGAAGCACCCGCAAGATTTGTTGCTTCTCCTTCGGAGGATTGATGCGTAAGCATTTGCCCGTCGCAGCCGTTGTGCTTGCGCTGCTTGCCCCACTCGCTGCCGCTGCACAATCGGCTCACGGAGACGAAATCCCGAAAATCGCGTGGCGACGACCGCTCGGCAAAGCTCTCGACAATCCCGGCGTTCGCAAGAACAAATCCGACATCGACGACGGCTACTGGCAAGGCTCCCCCGTCGGCGGTTTGGGAGCCGGGACGTTTTCTCGCACCTACCGCGGTGATTTTGCACGCTGGCACATCAAGGCCGGCGTCCACAAATATGCCTCGATCCCTGCAAATCAATTTGCGATGTTTCAACAAGTCGCTGGCGAATCACAAGGCGTCGCACGAGTTTTGACCAACGATCATCCAAAAAACGGCGAGCTTTCAAGTTGGAAATGGGATTACCCCGTCGGCGCCGGCGAATACGCGGCCCTGTTCCCAAAGTCCTGGTTCGACTACAAGTACGATAAATTCCCTGCCCATGTCGTTCTCGAACAGTTCTCACCCGTTCTCCCCAACAACTACAAGGAGTCGAGCTACCCGGTCGCCGTCTACCGCTGGCGCGCCGAAAATCCAACCAACAAAGCCGTCACCGTCTCGGTTCTGCTGTCCTGGACAAACATGGAAGGCTGGTTCCGCGCCCACACGCACGACTTTCAATCCGCACTCAGCCAAGGCAACGTCAACCGCCTGCGCAAAGAAGCCCTCAGCAGTAACAGCAGCACGATGAAAGGCGTCGTCTTCGACCGCGACCGCGCCGACGGCACGCTCAACGAATGGGACGGCCAATTCACCATCGCCGCGCTCGAACAACCCGGCGTCGAAGTCTTCTATCAAAACGAATTTCTCGCCGATGGCGACGGCAAATCCGTCTGGGCTCCCTTTTCGAAAGACGGCTCGCTCTCCAATAGCGACACCTCCTGGGTCAGCGCCAGCGAAAAGATCGGCGGCGCAATCGCCGTTCGTTTCACGCTTCAGCCCGGCGAAAAGAAAATCATCCCGATGGCAATCGCGTGGGACTTCCCTGTCGTTGAATTCGGTCTCGGCCGAAAATGGAATCGCCGCTACACCGATTTCTACGGCACCTCTGGCAACAACTCCTGGGCGATCGCGCGCGACGGCCTGCTTTACGCACAAGAGTGGAGCGACGCAATCGACGCCTGGCAAAAGCCCTACGTCAACGAAGACAGCAAGCCCGACTGGTACCGCGCCATGCTCTTCAATGAGCTGTACACGCTCACCGACGGCGGCACTTTCTGGGGCCGCCCACAAGGCTCCGACAAAAATACCCCCGCCTCCTTCGCCCTCCTCGAATGCTTCGACTACGCCTATTACGGCACGCTCGACGTCCGCTTCTACGCTTCAATGCCGCTTCTAAAATTCTGGCCCGACATTGACAAACGTGTTCTGCGCGAATTCGCCGACACCGTCCCGCGTGAATATCCCGAACTCGGTCTCTGGGTCGCGAAGACGCAGGAAACCGGCGCTCCTGTCCTCCACAAACGCAAACTTGCCGGCGCCGTCCCACACGACCTCGGCGTCCCCGAAGGCGATCCGTTCGTCCTCGTCAATGAGCCGGGCTGGCAAGACACAAACGGCTGGAAAGATCTCAACTCGAAATTCGTCCTGATGGCCTATCGTGACTACGTCCTCACCGGCAAAACCGACAAACAATTTCTCAACGACGTATGGCCCTCCATGCAAATCGCCATGAAATATCTCGAGCAGTACGATCACGGTGGCGGCATCCCCGAAAACAGCGGCTACCCCGATCAAACCTACGACTCCTGGATCGTCCGCGGCGTCAGCGCCTACTGCGGTGGCCTCTGGCTCGCAGCGCTGCGCGCATCCGAAGAAACCGCCCGTACCCTCGGCGAACCGCAGAAGGCCGATGAATATCGCGCCCAATTCCTCAAAGCGCAAAAAACTTACATCGACAAACTCTGGAACGGCGAATATTTCCGCTACGACGAACAGAGCGCCTATCGCGACAGCATCCAGGCCGATCAACTCGCCGGCCAGTGGTACGCCAACATGACCGGCCTCGGCGACCTTTACCCGAAAAATATGCAACTCTCCGCCGCCAAGAAAATCTTCGCCACCAACGTGATGAAATTCGGCAACGGCGAAATGGGCGCCGCCAACGGCATGGCCGCCGACGGCAGCATCATCCGCGACAATGAGCAAGCACAAGAAGTCTGGGTCGGCACAAGTTTCGGCCTAGCCGCTCTGTTCCTCAGCGAAGGCCTGACGAAAGAGGCCTACCATACCGCGTGGGGCATCCATCACGTCGTGTATGAAACGAAAGGCTATTGGTTCCGCACTCCTGAAGCCTGGGACGACACCGGCAATTTCCGCGCTCCCATGTACATGCGGCCCGCCGCGGTCTGGGCGATGGAGATGATTCCAACCAAATAATTGCATCCGTCCATCGGTTAAGACATCGAATCCGGTGAGATTGACTGACAAAAGGGGCCACCGCATGACGCACACCGATTCTTCAGCCGACAATCCAAACGAAATCCAAGTTCCGATCATTCATCGAAAACGTATCGAAGCCGACGGCGTACGCGTCTTTTATCGTGAGGCCGGCGATCCGAATGCACCCGTCGTCCTACTTCTCCACGGCTTCCCCGCTTCCTCGTTTCAATATCGCGAACTGATTCCGCGCCTCGCCGACCGTTACCGCGTCATCGCGCCCGATCTCCCCGGCTTCGGCTTCACCGAGATTCCCGCCGCACGCAACTACGTCTACACCTTCGACGGCCTCGCCAAAACCATCGAAGCTTTCACCGACGCGCTCAATCTCAAAAGCTACGGGCTCTACATCTTCGACTACGGCGCACCAACCGGCCTGCGCCTGGCCATGGCGCATCCCGAGCGCGTCACTGCCATCGTCTCGCAAAATGGAAACGCTTACGAAGAAGGGCTGGGAGACGCATGGGCGCCGATTCGCAAGTACTGGAGTGATCCGTCGGCAGAAAATCGAAATATGATTCGGGGAGCGCTGACCGCAGAAGGCATGAAGCGCGAATATTCCGTCGGCATGCCCAACGCTGACGTCGTCGCACCCGAAAGCTACACGCTCGACGCCGCTCTGCTCGCTCGTCCCGGCAATGTCGATATCCAGCTCGACCTGTTCCTCGACTACGCCAACAACGTCAAGCTCTATCCAAAATTTCAGGAATATTTCCGCACGTCAAAGCCGCCATTGCTGGCGATCTGGGGCAAGAACGATCTCTATTTCATTCCGCCAGGCGCCGAAGCATTTCGACGAGACATTCCCAACGCGATAGTGCAGTTTCTTGATACGGGTCACTTTGCGCTCGAAACGCACTTGGAAGAGATCGCGACCGCAATGAGAACATTTCTCGCGGCAAACATCCGACAGACCAGCCAGGGTGCTCGCGCTTAGTTAGCACGCGAGCCAACAACGAATCTAAGCGTAGCTCGCGTTCGCCTGTGCATTCCGATGCGATCGCTCAGCTTTGATGCGCTCAATATAACCGCTCGCGCGAAACTCCTGCAGCGGATCGAGCGGCAAATTCCTGGACTTGCGCCACTCGCGCACCGCACCTCTCACGTCGCCCCAAAACGCGCCCCGCAACGTTTCTTCCGCATCAACAAGCGCGCATTTTTCCTGTAGCGACGCCAGTCGCTCGTGATCGACAAGCGCCGCGCGTGCATACAGCTCCTGCGCAGTGCACACCGTCTGAATCATCGCCTCGATCTTGTCTTTCAGATTGTGACTTTGATCGATCATGTACGCGATGTCCGCCGTCGATTTCGTCTCCCACTCGAACATTCGAATCTCGTGAAAAATGCGAAATACCTGATAGGGATCGATCGATCCGAGAGTGAGGTCGTCGTCAGCATAGCGACGATCGTTGAAGTGAAAGCCGCCCATCATCTTGTGATGCAGCAGCCACGCGACAATCTGTTCGACGTTCTGCGCCTGATAGTGATGCCCTGTATCGACGAGCACGAACGACTGCGGCCCCGCGTTCTTGGCCAAAAGAAACGCCATGCCCCAGTCCGCGATGTCGGTGTGATAAAACGCCGGCTCAAACGGTTTGTACTCGATCAGTAGCCGCTGACCGGGCTTCAACGCGCGGTGAATCTCAGACAAGCATTCTTCGAAATAACCGATCCGGTGACGGATATTTTGCGTGCCGGGATAATTCGAACCATCCGCAAACCAGGGTGAGACATCGCGCGACTTCAGCGCCTCGGCAATCGTCACGCAGTCCAAAATATGATCTACAGCCATGCGCCGAATTTTCGGATCGGGATTCCCACACGAGCCATATTTGTATTCCTGATTCTGAAAAATATTCGGATTGATCGATCCCGGCCGGATATTGTACTTGTTCGCCAGCCGCTCAATCTCGTGGACATCTTTCGTGCCCTGCGGCAAATCCCATTGAACATGCAGCGCGAGCGTTTTGCTGGCTCCAGTCATGATGTTGACCTGAGCCGCGTCGCTGAATTTTTCCTCAATGGTCGTCGCGGCAGTCGCTTGAATGAACTTGCCGAAGCGCGTGCCGGTGTTGGCGAATCCCCAAGACGGGATTTCAATGTTCAGCTTGTCCAGCGCATCGCTGACGATTTCAAGAGCGCGGTCTTTCATAGCGTGAGGCTCCAGATGATAGGAAGAGGCGGCTGATTCTTATCTCGCTCCAGCCGGGATGGCAACGGAAATCGATGTCAACTGCTGCGCGTGCTTTGCGACAGCTTCCGCAGGCA
>DATAMU010000584.1:0-9236 GCA_036266605.1 Candidatus Acidiferrum sp.
TCGAGGGATTCGGAGTTTTCGCCACGGTAGCTCGCTGAAGACCTGGCTGTATCGCATTGCGATTCGCGAGGCGCTGAATCACAAGCGGTGGTTCAAGCGGCATTTGCAGAAGAATGTTTCGATCGATGCGGAGCCGGAAGAGGGTCATGCCGCGATCGAGATTGAAGATCTGGCACAGACTCCATTCGATCAATTTGCCGCGCACGAAATTCAGGCAGCTGTGCAAAGCGCGCTCCAACAAATTCCCGATGTGTTTCGCAGCGCGGTGATTTTGCGCGACCTCGAAGGATTGGCTTACGAAGAAGTCGCGGAAGTTTTGGAGTGCAGCGTCGGGACTGTGAAGTCGCGCATCTTGCGCGGACGACGCGCGTTAAAGGATTTGCTCGAGCCGCTATTGAGCGAACGGCCCGCGAATTTGTCCATTGCTCAGCGAACCGAGCGAACCAACGTGATTGAAATGCGTTCTCAAAAACCGGCGTATGGCGCGAATGCGGCGACGTCGTCGCCCTTCGCAACCGGGTTACACCGCCGGGCCGCGGATCTGACGGCTGGCTACAATTTTCTGCGAAAAAATTCCACGCGGGAGGAACTGCCATGAACTGTTCCTCAGTGCGGGCAAAGCTTGCTGGATACATGGACGGGACGATCGCGGGTGCCACTCAGGCGCAGGAGCGGATTTATCTGCGCAAGCATCTGGATGAGTGCAGCGGATGCCGCGAAGAGCTGGAGCAGTTCCGGAAGTTGAGCGCGCTGCTTTCGCGTGCGCCACGAAGCATTCCGCCTGCGGATCTTGCGACGCGGATTCGTGTGGCTGCGGCGCAATCGACTGCGGCACCGGACGCACCGTCTCGTTGGCGACGTGTACGCAACCGCGCGGAGATTTTGCTGGATAACGTCTTTCGTCCGATCACGCTGCCGGCTACGGGCGGATTTTTCTCGGCGATTGTGGTTTTTGCGGTCGTGTTGCAGCTGATCGTTCCGGGAATTACAGTTCGCGCGGTGCAGAATGATGTGCCGCTGAATATTTTGCAGCCGGCGGAGCTGATTTCGCTTTCGGATTACCCCGAGGCTTGGGCGCCGGATCAGCATGATGCGGAGTTGGCGCTGCCCCACGGCTTGTTGCTCGACGTGACAGTCGATGCGCACGGCGGCATGGTCGGATACGAGATTTTGTCGGGTCCGCGGAGCCTGGATTTGCGGCGGCAACTGGATCAGATGTTGCTGTTTTCGCGCTTTCGCCCCATGTTGAGCTTCGGACGGCCTACTTCGGGTGGGCATGTGATTCTGAGCTTCAGCGCGGTTCACGTTCGCGGCTAATTCGCTGATTGTTTTGCACGTAGCTGCTCCTGCCGTGGCAACTCAATAAATACGACATCTTCAACCGTCCTTTCGATTTTTTGACCCTGTTCGCGGGTCCAGCTTCCTTTCGCTACACGACTGTACTTCCCGAGCCCCCTTCCCCGCTCCTCTCCTGTGTTTAATGGAATGAGGAGCCGGCATGTCATTTGGCACGTCCAAATTCGGGCAGCTCGGGTTGGTTTGGGCCAAGCTGCATTCGCTGATTGAAGATTGGCGATCGCGCAGAAGCGATCCGCGCGGTGAGGTTGCGCGCGTTGAACGCGGAGTGCGCTTCGGCGAAGTGTCGAACAATCTCGACGCGAACGTCGTGCGGCTTGTGACGATTGGGTTTCTTGTGGCGGTGCTGTTCTCTTCGCCGAGGCTTTCGGTGAACGCGGTACCGCAGACGTTCAATGCGGAGCGGGCGTTGCTGGAAGATGCGAATCGCGAACGCGTCGCGCAGGGGCTTGCGCCACTACGCTGGAATACGAATCTTGCCGCCGCAGCGCACGCTCACGCTTTGCTGATGGCGCAGCGCGGCACCTTGTCACATCAATTTTCGGGAGAGGCTCCGCTGCAGGATCGGGCTCGGGGCGCCGGAGCGCGATTTACGGAAGTGGCGGAAAATGTTGCGGAAGGTCCGAGCGCGGAAATGATTCACGTGAGCTGGATGCACTCACCGCCGCACCGGGCGAATCTTCTCGATCCAGAGCTAACCGATATCGGAATTGCGGTTGCGGCCGGGGCGCCGGGTCCTGGTTCGGGTCGCGCGCCGATGCTTTTTGCGGTGCAGGATTTTTCGCAGGCCGTTGCGGATCTGAGTTTGAAGGAACAGGAACACCAAGTTGCGGCCGCGCTGGCTGAGCGTGGACTGCAAGTGACAAATCTGGGGAACGATTCGAGTTCGGAGCCAGCTGTGAAACGCGGTTCGAAGCAGGCTGCAAAGGTTCGAAACGTGGCCGCGGTGACAACGGATGGTTCCAAGTCCTCTGTCGCGATCGGCGGAATCGAAGATGCGCGGAAGACGTGCAGCATGAGCAAAGGCTGGTCTGGGCCGCGGCCTGGGCTGATTGCGCGGTATGAGAGCGGAAATCTGAGCCAGCTGCCGGAGAATCTCGAGCAAAGGCTTGGGAGTGGACGGTTCCACGCGGCTTCTGTGGGCGCATGCGAGCCGACGAGAGGTTCGCAAGGATTTGTGCGGTTTCGAGTCGCTATTCTGCTTTATTAGTTCCCTCCTCGGCTGTCATCCCCTGTCGATCTCTGCAAACACAGGACTTAGAAATTCATGCAACCGGGATGTGTTTGTCGCATCTTTTAGACGGTTGTCTAAATATAGAAATCAGCCCCGGTTGGGCAAAAGGGGCGGGAGAGAGACATGGGAAAGCTAGCGAATCAGGTGGCGGTTGTTACCGGGGCTTCGAAAGGCATCGGGGCAGCGATTGCGGAAGCGCTGGCGGCTGAGGGCGCTTCGGTCGTGGTGAACTACGCATCCAGCAAAGAAGGCGCGGATCGCGTGGTGAAGAACATCACGTCGAAGGGAGGGAAAGCGATCGCGGTGCAAGGCGATGTTTCGAAGAAAGCCGATGTCACCAAGCTGTTCGCGGAAACGAAGAAGGCGTACGGGAAGCTCAATATTTTGGTCAACAACGCGGGCGTGTATGAATTCGCGCCGCTCGAAGGCATCACGGAAGAAGTTTTTCACAAGCAGTTCAATTTGAACGTGCTTGGGCTTTTGCTTACAACGCAGGAGGCGGTGAAGTTGATCGGGCCCGAAGGCGGCAGCGTGATCAACGTCGGTTCGGGCGTCAGCACGATTTATCCGCCGAACACAGCAACATACACGGCCACGAAGGCGGCGGTCGATGCGATCACCGTGGTCTTGTCGAAGGAACTCGGTCCCCGCAAGATTCGCGTGAACTCCATCAATCCGGGAATGATCGAAACCGAAGGCGTACGCAGCGCCGGCTTCAACGAAGGCGACTTCCGTAAGTGGGTTGAATCGACAGCATCGCTCGGCCGCATCGGTCAGCCCGATGACATCGCTCCGACGGCGGTGTATCTCGCTTCGTCGGATTCGAAATATCTGACAGGGGAAACGGTGCGAGTAACCGGCGGCATGTGATCGCTGAAGCGCGCAACCGGCCGTTAGCGGTATTGCAGAGCTGAACGAACAAAATAGAGCGCGGAGCGTTGCGATGTTAATCGCAGCGTTTCCGCGCTTTTGTTTTTTGACGTCTTGCGAATCATGAAGTGTGACCGTGTTATGCTGCCGGTCGATTCTCAGACGGGTTGGCAAATGCCGAAGAAGACCGTTCCCTCCAAGAGATCGAAGCGCAAAGCTGCGACTACCCCTGCGAAAAACACGGAGAAGGCATCGAAAGGCCACAGAGCGATTGCGAGTAACGCTCCGACCACTGCGCCTGTCGCTCAACCGAAGAACACTCTGTCGGCCACAACGGCTTCGGCGACTGCGACTACATCGGGCGCCCGCGCCAGTTTGAGTGCCGAGGCGGCGCTCAGTTTTTTGCGAGATACGAAAGGGTTGGTAAGCTGGGCGCTGAGCGACTTGACGCGAACGCTGAACATCTCGCGCGAAGAAGCCGAGCGCGCGGTCGCGTTGCTACAGATTCAAGGTTATGTTCGGCCGGAGGCACAGAAGTCGGGGGAGTGGATCACGACGCCGTCGGGCGAGACGGTGGCGGGTGCGAAGACACCGCGATTTGACCGAGCAAGCGTTGACGGCGCGCTTGCGGCGCTGAAGCAGCGCATCGAAGAAACGAATAAAGATCACGACGCAAAATTTGAGGTAACGCGCGCGGTAGGGTTCGGCGATTTTCTGTTGAAGGATCGCACTCGCGTGCAAGCAGCCGATGTGGGGATCGAATTGGCCCGCAAAAACCGCGAGCGAACAACTGACAAGATCGCTGTACCACATTCTGCCGTTGAGGCTCGAGAAGAGCAGAGCTTTCTACGTCAACTGCGAGGAAGAAGCGCGCTAATCAATCTAAAGCTATACGCCGATTGGATGGGAAAGCGCACGCATCAGAAGCTTTTCTGATCTCTGCAAATGCGTGGTTGTGTTCGGCTTATTTCGCGGCTTTCTGAGTTTGCTTCTTTCCTTCGCTTGAAGCCCTGTCGCTATCGGATTCGGTTGATCGATTGTCGGCGTTTTCGTCTTTTTGGGAATCGGGCGTCTTGTCGCCTGCAAGGGCAGCCGCTTGCGATTCGGCATCACTCGCTTTTGCTGTAGGTTCCTGGCTCAGCTTCCCGCTTCCCTTTTCGTTCTCTTTCGTCTTGGCGTCCGTTTCAGGCTTTGCGGTTGGCGATTTCTCGTATTTCTGTTCGGATGGTTTGTCCGTTCCGGTCGTCGCTGAAGTTAACTCTTCGCCGAGATCTTTTGACTCGGGCTTTGCGCCTTGCTGCTTCTCGCCAAGCGATTTTGCGCCGTCGGGGTCGCTATCTTTCCCTTTTTCTTTGGGCTGAGACGTGCTTTTGGCCTTGTCATCTTTGGCTAGATCTGTGGAGGATTTTGGCTTAGGGGCCAACAGATGCTCCATGCGTGCGCGCGCGGCGCGCCATCGCACGTCGCTTGCGGCAGCGGAGCGGTCCATAAAAGGGGCGAGCTTTTCGTCGGAGGCGCCACCTTGTTCCTTTATGTATTCGAGTACGGCGACGCTGCGCGTCTCGAGATCCTGGAGCAGGGTGAACATTTCGTCGAAGATTTCCGCAATCGGGTTCGCTTCCTTGTCCTGATCGATTGTATTCGGCATTCGTTCGGCTCCCGGGCATCTCGTATTGCTATCGCCGCGTGTACGCGTAAGTTAGATGCCACAGAGGCAAGAAGGACGGTCGGGCGGCGGTGTTGCGTGCGCGAAATCTCACGGTTCATCGATGCAGTCGGAGTCGCTTGCACGCGTGTGGGTGACATAGCAGAATGCACTTCGATTGGTGATCATGGGACGGCGATATCCAAGGAGATTTTCGTGAGCGCACGCGAAGACGATCTGGCGGCAATAATCATGCAAGAGCGCGAGTTATGCTTTGAACGGTTTGACGAAGATACGGCGTGGAGCGTCGGCTCGCGGCTGCGGACGATGGCGGTTGCACGCAAAGCTGGGGTTGTGATCGACGTGCGCCGGTTTGGGCAACCGCTTTTTTATTGCGCGCTTGCAGGATCGTCACCTGACAACGCGGAGTGGGTGCGCCGAAAAAGCAATCTGGTGGCGCGATTTCACCGCAGCTCGTATCGACTGGGAATCGATGTCGGAGCGGGTCTGTTTGAGAAATACGCGCTGCCGATGGCGGATTATGCGGCGCACGGCGGATCGTTTCCGATTTGCGTGCAAGGGTCAGGAGTGATCGGCTCGATCACGGTATCCGGCTTGCCGCAGCGCGCGGATCATGAACTCGTGGTCGAGGCGCTTTGCGTCGAGCTCGGAAAAGACTACGGCAAGCTGGCGCTGCCGACTCCTTCTGTTTAAAACGGCGAAGCGTCAATTCGTGAAGTCGCGCATAGTTTCGGGCGATCAAAACTCCATGTGGAGTCGGAGGGCCGGCGCGACGACGGGGCCGCGATCTTTGTTGTAGCCGGGATGATCGACGTATTGGAAGCCAACGGCGGGATAGAATCCGCGCCAGATGTGCATCGTGTAAAACGTTTCGACGATATCTTCGCGCGCGTAGTTTAGACGGCCATCGCCGAGCAGGAAGCCCAAGCCACCGAGCGCGAGATATTCCTGGTGATCGCGAGAGATTCCGTTGGAAACATAGGCGAGACCGAAGCGATCGTATTTTCGTCCCCAGCGTTTGCCGCTGGCCCACGCGCCGATTTCCGCGGTTCCGTCCACTTCGGTGTATGCGTAGGACTCGTGACGGCCCTCGTTCCAGCCCCAGCGACCGAAAAGACCGAACCAATCGTTGAGCGGCTGTTCGAAGTTGGCGCCGAAGCCATACTTGATGTCGGTCGTGAGCGGGTGATCGGTAATCTCTGGAGTTGGAGTGAGGCCGGCGCGAAAATTATCGACGGCGGTGCGGTAGTCGCCCATGTTTGCGTGATTCACGTAGGTAAGAAGGCGGAGGACGCCTTCCTGTTTGTGAATCATGTTGCGACGAAGCTCGAGCTCGAAATTTTCGGCGCGAGCGCGACCGAGATCGGCGTCGAGATGGATGCCGTTCGCGATTTTCGGCATGAGAGCTTCGGCGAATCGCAGCGTGACGTGTTTGTTGTGGTGGTATTCAATGAGTGCGGCGAACGTGAATCCTCGCGTGTCGGCGGCGTAGTCGTACGCGCCGTTGTTATCGACGGTCCAGTTCATGAACTGGAGATTGCTGTCGGTGCCGTAGGTATTTAGATCGAAGAAATCGGCCATGCTCATTTTGCCGAAGCGGATTTCGATGCGGCGCTCGGGCAATTCGGAAAATAACGAGTAGGGACCGCGCGCATCATTTGGAATTCGAGAGCGGCCGATCGGGATGATTTGGTGCCACATCAGCCGCGCGACGTAAGGCGCTTTTCCGAGAGTCGGGTTGCGAACAACGTCGAGATTCAGGAAGCCTGCGACACCTAGAGCTTCGCCGACGCCATGACCGCCGGTTTCCTGGATGTCACAGAGCAGTTCGGATGTTGAAGTCAACCGGAGGCCGGTAAACAAGGTGAGGACGCGAGAAGTCGCGTCTTGTGCTTCGGGTGGCAGGCTGTTCTTGCCTTGGTAGGGAGAATGAAATGCGGGGTGCCACTGCGAAATGAAATTCGCCTGGCCGGAGAGCCAGATGCGGTCATTCTTGAAGTGCGGAAACATCGCGGGAATAGCGTTGCCGCTATCGTCCGTGGTTACCGCAGGCTGCGATTCGCTTGAGGCGCGTTGAGAATCCTGGTCTATGGCTGCATCAAAAGCACTCGTGGCATCGGACTGCTCAATCAGCGAACGTTCGCCGGACGTCGATGAGATCACCGCTGGAGCCGGGTCATCCGCGACTTGTTGAGAGCGCAGCGCGCCAGCGAAAAAAAACAAAAGCGAGCCAAGGGCAAGGATGCACCTCATCACCGTGACAACTGTCTCCCTCACTTCAACCTGCTCTCCGAACATCCAACAGCGCCGACTTGGCCACCACAAAGACTTTTCAGCTTAGGAGACCGGCGATTACAGTTCGATGAACGCTTGCGTGATTTAAGTCACTGTAGGTTAATCGCAGTGAACCTTTTTTGTATACTAGATTTAACTTAAGTCGGATGCAAGGAAAATCGGCTGCTAATTGTTATGCGCAGGCCGGAGCCGATGTCCGTGCGAGAAACTTCGCGCGTCGCGTGAACCTAATGTATTGTAGTCGCTTCAAAAATCGTCGCGTACCATGAAATCGAGGAATGAGGGAGATTTTCGAGTGAAACCGGCCCTGAGATTTGCCTTTATGGCATTTTTGTTTGCCGCGCTGGCAAACTCCGTATGTGCGCAGGCCGGACCCGCGCCTGACGACAGCAAGGAATTGCAGATTTGGACCGGCGGCGGGCACGGGTTGAACGGGAGCAATGCGAGCACGGGCGTGTGGAACGTGGGACTGCGGTATGGCTGGATTCTAACCGACCCTGCGGGGCCGGGGATCTTGAAGGGGCGGTTCGAATATGCGGTCGATGTTGTGCCCGTTTTTCTTGTGGTGCAGCGGACGGGCACGGCGTACGGGGCGGGGATCAATCCGTTCGCGCTGAAGTGGAATTTCGTGCCGCATCACAATGTGATGCCCTATATCGATATCGGCGGCGGAACGCTTTTCAGCAATGACAGAGTGCCACCAGGAACGTCGCATGTGAACTTCACCACGAGCGGGGCGATTGGGGCGCATTTTTTGCGAAGCAAGTACAACTGGAGCGTTGAACTGCGGTTTATGCATATTTCGAATGCGGGGCTGGTTACGCCGAATCCGGGAATCAACACGCTGCAGGTGCGCATTGGGTTTGGGCGGTTTACGCAGCCGCACTAGCGCCGGGAAGGCGAGTGAAACCCTGGAGTTTGGCGGGACATCCCACTACCATGCGCGGGAGTCAGAGGACAGCAGGATTGAAGCCTGCGGAAATCGAGGTGGTGAATGAAGTTCGTTTTGATTGCGATCGTAGTCGTCGTGGTATTGGTGGTGAGTTTCGGAGTGCGCGCGATGCATGCGGGGGACAAGGCGCCCGCAGTTGGAACGCAGGCGCCCGATTTCACACTGAACTCGCAAGAAGGCAAGCCGGTGAGCTTGCACGATTTCAAGGGGAAGTGGGTCGTGCTGTATTTCTATCCAAAGGATTTCACGAGCGGGTGCACCGTCGAGGCGCACAATTTTCAGCGCGACCTGGCGCAGTATGAAGCGAAGAACGCTGTGATCGTAGGCGTGAGCATGCAGGATGAGAATTCGCACCAGCAGTTTTGCACGAAAGAAGGGTTGCACTTTAAGTTGCTTGCGGACACGAAGAGCGACGTTTCGTCGCAATACGATTCCGTGATGAACATGGGCGTCGCGAAGCTCTCAGCGCGCCACACGTTCCTGATCGACCCGAATGGCAAGGTTGAGAAAGTTTGGCTCGACGTGAAGCCGCCCAGCCACAGCGAAGAAGTCCTTGGCGCACTTACACAACTTCAATCAAGTTCTGCCGGAAACTGACCCAAAGAAATCGGGCATGCTCGGAGAAGCGAAGGGAAGCTTCTTGCTGCGCAAATTCGGGTTAACGGCTATTCAGAACATTCAGACCTTGAATCGGTTGGCAAAGCTGGTGGTCAGCCGTGATCAGTGTCAAGTCATAGGCTAGTGCCGTTGCCACCAACAGGCGATCAGCAGGGTCACGATGCATTTGCAAAGTTTGTTCCAACCGCTCCGCCACGGATATCGTGAACGGCGCCTCGTGCAAATCTGAAGTTTTGATCGATATC
>DATAMU010000585.1:0-5408 GCA_036266605.1 Candidatus Acidiferrum sp.
CTCTTTCAATATCGCTTTCACGCCGGCCGCGGCCTTGTCGGCCACAACTTCGGCAATCTCTTCCTCGCCGCGCTCACTCACGTTACGGGCGATTTCGCCGAAGCCGTCCGCGTCAGCAGCAAAATTCTCGCGATCCGCGGCCAGATTTTCCCCTCTACGGTCTCCAACGTCTCACTCGTAGCGACTCTCGAGGACGGTCGTCGCGTCCACGGCGAAACCTCCATCACCGCCAGCCGCAAGCGCATCAAGCGCATTGCGCTCTCGCACCGGGCCGCTCGCCCGCTGCCCAAAGCGATCGAAGCCATCCGCGAAGCCGATCTCATCCTTCTCGGCCCCGGCTCTCTTTACACCAGCATCCTTCCCAACCTGCTGATACCCGAAATCGCCAACGCCATCGCCAATTCGAAAGCCCCGCGCGTTTACATCGCCAATCTGATGACGCAGCCTGGCGAAACCTCAGGCTACGCGCTCGCCGATCACCTAAAAGCCGTTCGCGAGCACACTTCTCGGCGTGTGATCGATTGGGTCGTCGCCAATCGCCAAGCCGTCTCGCGCGAAGTCGCCAAGCGTTATCGCGCCCAAGGCGCCGAGCCCGTCACGGTTGACCTCTACGCCCTCCAGCAGCTCGGCTACCGCGTTATCCTCGACAACCTCGTCGAAGAACACGGCGTCCTGCGCCACAACTCCGCTGCCCTCGCCCAGCTCCTGTTCGAAGAGTTCCTCTCCATCCGCAATTCCGCCAAGTCCCGCCGCTAAGTTTGTCCGGTTTCGCAATCCCGAATCCCGAGAGCGGTCAGACTCCGTCAGCCCGCCAAGCGCGCGCAATTCGCTAAGTCTAGACTCCTCATAAACTTCGCTGATCCGTTGCTTGGCGCACGGGATGCACAATCACGCTCAACCGAGTGCGTCCGGAGGTGTCTATGCTCGCCCAAAACCTGCGCTACGCCGTCCGTTTCATGCGTCACAATCCCGGCTTCACCGCCGTCATCGTCCTGACTCTCGCCCTCGGCATCGGGGCCAACACGGCCATCTTCTCCGTCGTCTACTCCGCCCTCCTTCGCCCTCTCCCATATCGCAATGCCGGTGAACTCCTATTCATCGGCGAATCGCGCGAACAATATCCCCAAATCGATCTGGCGCAAGCCTCCTACCCCGATTTCCGCGATTGGCGCCGCACGTCCAAGAGCTTTCAATCTCTGGCCGGATATGGGTTCGACGGCTTCATCCTCGACACGGGTGGCGAGCCAAAACTGGCGCAGGCGATCAACGTCACGCCGAATTTCTTTTCAACGCTCGGCGTCCAGCCCGCTCTCGGACGCGATTTCGTCGATGGCGAGGATAAACCCGACGGTCCGCACGTTGTCATCCTCAGTGACGAATTCTGGCGCTCGGACTTCAGCGCGCGCCCCGACGTAGTTGGCACCTCGATTCGTCTGGACGGCAAGCCCACCACCATCGTCGGCGTGTTGCCACGTAACTTTGAATTCGCTCAGGGCAATTCTGCGCCGTTGTGGGTGCCGCTGCATGCTTCTGGCCAACTTCTTGATCGCCGGAGTCTCCGCTGGTTCAACGTAATCGGCCGCCTGGCTCCCGGTGTCACTCCCAGTCAAGCCAAAGCCGAGATGACCGGCATCGCCGCACAGTTGGCGCAAGCGTACCCGAAAGAAAACGACTCTATCTCCGTTATGTTCAGCCCGTTCCGCGAGCGTATCGTCGGCAAGGTTCGCCCTCTGCTTCTCGTATTGCTTGGCGCCGTCGGCTTTGTCCTGCTAATCGCATGCGCCAATGTTGCCAATCTGCTCCTCACTCGCTCGATTTCACGCCGCAAGGAATTCGCCGTGCGTTCCGCGCTCGGCGCCACACGAACCGATCTAGCCGCTCAACTCCTGACCGAAAGCTTGATGCTCTCTTTCGTCGGAGCCGCCATCGGCCTCGTCGCCGCCCAGTGGGGAGTTACGCTTCTGCTCTCCGCCATTCCCGAATCGCAGCTCCTTGCCATGCCGTACCTGCGATCCGCTGGTGTGAGCTTTCCCGTCCTCATTTTCCTCTGCTTCATCACCTTGCTCACGGCGCTGCTCTTCGGCCTTCTTCCCGCAATCACCGCCGCGCGCTCATCGGTCAACGACATTTTGAAAGATGAAACCCGCGGCGGCACGAGCGCCAGTCACGCGCGTCTTCGAGCATCGTTAGTCGTTGTCGAAATCGCGGTCACCTTGATTCTTTTGGTCGCCGGCAGCCTCATGCTGCAAAGCCTCAACGCACTGCTGCGCCATGATCGGGGTTTCAACCCGCACAACGTGCTGAGTTTCACGGTCAACTTGCCCGATGCCAGCTATCCCAATGACAAAGATCACCCTGAGAAAAACACCAGCGCCGACAAATTCAGCCGCGAATTTCGCGATCGTCTCCGCGAAGTTCCCGGTGTTCTCGACGTCGCATCGAGCACCGTCATTCCCGCGAACAACAGCGGCTCAACCATTCGGTTCCTTATCGAGGGTCGTCCCAAGCCCCTTGGTAAGGAAGACGAATGCAACATCGCCGAAGTCAGTCGCGATTATTTTTCCACGCTCAAAATGTCGCTGCTCGAAGGCCGCTATTTCAACGAAGACGACGTCCGTCCAGGCGCCGAAGAAGTCGTGGTCGTCAGCCGCACGTTCGCGAAAGCCTATTTCCCTGGCGAAAGCGCGCTCAATAAACGCGTCCGCTACACCTACGATCCGAAAAATCCTTATCGCCGCATCATCGGCGTCGTCGCCGATACTGCCCTGATCGATCTCGATCAGCTACCGCCCGCTGTCATCTTCGAGCTCAACGAACACAGCGGCGACACCTATCTCAGTTATCTCGTTCGGACGAATGGCGATCCGCTAGGCACGATCGGCGCCGCCCGCGAAATCCTTCACAATCTCGATCCGCAACTCCCGCTCGTTCAACCGCGCACTCTCGAACAAGTCGCGCAGCAAGCTCCATCCGTTTTCCTGCGAAGTTACCCGTCGCTGCTCATCGGCAGCTTCGCCGGACTGGCGTTGATCCTCGCCGTGATCGGTTTGTACGGTGTGATTTCCTACTCAGTGATGCAGCGTACTCGCGAAATCGGCATTCGCGTCGCGATGGGCGCTCAACGTCCCGATGTCCTGCGTCTTGTCTTACGCGAGGCTCTCACAACATCAGCCATCGGAGTCCTCGCCGGCGTCATAGCTGGCCTCTTCCTGACGCGCCTCATGAGCTCGCTGCTCTACGGCGTAACTCCCAACGACTGGCCGACCTTCGCAGCAGTATCAGCAGTGCTGCTCCTCGTATCGATCGCCGCCTGCGCCATCCCAGCAACCCGCGCCACCCGCGTAGATCCCGTAATCGCCCTCCGCTACGAATAGCGCAAATATTTGAATTCTCCGCGATTCGAATTCTGCGGTATTCGAACTCTGTGCCCTCTGCGAACTCTGGGGTGAACTCTGCCTCCGCTCGCCAAGACTCCAAATCATCGTCATAAAATGTGTATGGGCGCAGCACGCTGCGCCCCAATCACTACAAAACTAGAATTCAAAGTACCTCAGCATTCGCCGGACCTTCGACGAATCAAACCCGCCACCAGTCACCTCTTCACATCGCCCACCGCAACAACACCCCGCCCGTCGTATACCCCGCACCCACCGCCGCCAGCAACACCAAATCGCCCTTCTTCACTCTTCCTTGCGCAACCGCATCCCGCATCCCTAACGGAATCGTCCCCGCCGTCGTATTCCCATACCGATCGATGTTCACCATCACCTTCGAATCGTCCACTCCCAGTCGCTCCTGCATCGCACGAATAATCCTAAGGTTCGCCTGATGCGGCACCACCAGCGCCAGGTCCTCACTCTTGAATCCGTTTCGCTCCACTAAATCCGCCGCCAACTCGGCCATCCGCCGCACCGCATACTTGAAAACCTGCGATCCATCCTGATGCACCACGTGCATATTCTTGTCAACGGTCTCATGCGAGGATGGGTTCAGCGATCCGCCGCCCGGCATATAGAGATACGCGCCGCCCGAACCATCGATGTCGTGTTGGAAATCCAGAATCCCTTCGCCGTCTTTCGCCGCCTCCAGCAAAACCGCTCCCGCTCCATCGCCAAATAAAATGCACGTTGCGCGATCTTTGTAGTCCAGAATCCGGCTCATCGAATCGCTGCCGATCACCAACGCTTTCTTGTGCGTCCCCGCGCCGACAAATTGCGCCCCCACCGTCAGCGCGTACGCAAATCCCGAGCAAGCCGCCGATAAATCGAATCCCCACGCATTCTTCGCCCCGATCCGATCCTGCACCAGGCACGCCGTCGCCGGGAAAAACATGTCCGGCGTCACGCTTGCCAGCACGATCAGATCGATTTCCGCCGGATCGGTATTCGTCTGTGCCAGCACCAGTTTCGCCGCTTCCGTCGCCATGTCCGACGTGGCCTTGCCCGCCTCCACGATGTGCCGCTCTCGGATCCCCGTGCGCGTGCGAATCCACTCATCGCTCGTATCCAGAATCTTTTCGAAATCCGCGTTAGTCATTACTTTCGGCGGCAAATATCCCGCGACGCCGGTAATCTTGGCCGCGATGCGATGGGGCATGGCGCTCCTTGGAGATTTCGTGCCGTGTGTAAACATCAAATTCTATGCGATGCCGCCAACACGTGACAACAAGTGTCACTATCGTTTGCGGCAAATCTGTATGACTTAGATTGCGCAGTTTTTTGCGCGTTACTCGCCCGCCGGAAGGATTTCGTATCGCCACTTCACCGTCGCCGTCTTCTTCAGCATCGCCGACACCGAACAATACTTCCCCTCGCTCAACTCGATCGCTTGCTTCACCGCAGCATCTTCCAACTCCCCGCGCAACTCATACACCAACTCAAATTTCGTCCAAACCTGCGGCGGATCAGCCGCCCTCTCCCCCGAACAAACCACATTCAGCGACACCAGCTTCTGCCGCTTCTTCTTCAAGATGATCACGATATCTGTCGCCGTGCACGCTCCCAGCGCCATCAACAACATCTCCATCGGCCCCATCGCCGTATTCGACTTCCGGTCCGAATCGATCGTCACCGCATGTCCCGATGGCCCCGTAGCCACAAATCTCTCGTCGCCAATCCATTTCACATTCGCCGTCTGCATTACCCCTCCCATGCAATATCCAGCATATCGCAGCATCGACTGTCACTGGTGTTGCTCACCCAATCCGCCGGGCACACGTCAAACCGCAGTACCTGCCCTGTAAATCCGTCGCTTTTACCTCTCGCAGACAACTTGACACTGTTATGACGCTTCGATGACAAGCCTCCATCGCCACCGCGACACCATATCGCTATTGGATCTACGTTATCGCCTCGCGCCCAAAGAGACACAATGAAACGACTCCCGAATTCCCAGACGCGTTCCACCAA
>DATAMU010000586.1:0-2156 GCA_036266605.1 Candidatus Acidiferrum sp.
TTTTGTTTTTGCGTTACGGCAACTGCGAACCAATTTGAAATTCAGTGTGATTGTGGTGCTCACGCTGGCGCTGGGGATTGGGGCGACGACGGCGATTTTCAGT
Organism: Candidatus Acidiferrum sp.; assembly: GCA_036266605.1. Classification (GTDB taxonomy): domain Bacteria; phylum Acidobacteriota; class Terriglobia; order Acidiferrales; family UBA7541; genus Acidiferrum. The sequence goes on from DATAMU010000586.1 coordinate 104, forward strand.
GTGGTGAGCGGGGTGTTGCTGAAGGCGTTGCCGTTTCCGGAGCCGGACCGGATCGTTTCGTTGCAGACGATCGAGCATTCGCAGCCTGAAGCTGATTCGAAGGATGCGGGCGCACAAGCAGCAAACTCGGGGCAGGCGTACCCGTCCTCCGGAGAGCAGGGATGGTCGGTTTCTGATGTTTCTTTTCCGGATTTTTTTGACTGGCGGCAGCAGAGCAAGACTCTTGAGGCCGTGGCGTCGCATTCGTATGGAACCAGCAGGAAATTCACACCCGCGGGAAATGGCCCATCGCGGATCATCGCCGCCGATTACGTTTCGGCGGACTTTTTTCGTGTGCTCGGAGTTACGCCGATGCTGGGGCGAGATTTCACTGTGGCAGATGAAAGCGATTCGAACCGACCGATCATTTTGAGCCATCGATTCTGGATGACAGAATTTCATGCGGCGCCCGATATCGTGGGAAAAACGATTCAGCTGAGCGATCGAATCGCAACGGTGATCGGTGTATTGCCCGCAGGCTTTACTTTTCCAGGAATGGTCGATCCCCCGAGTTTTTGGGGAGTGTTCATGCTGGGAGGCGCGCCAACCGGTAATCCAAGCGGCATGCCGCAGAAGGATTTAGTCAGCAAAGCGGCGCGCCGAAACGAAAGGTCAACGCTGGTCATTGGGCGGCTACGGCCCGGCGTGACCATTGCACAAGCGCGTGCGGAGATGAATTCGATTCAGCGAAGCATCGCGCAGCAGTATCCGGAAGATCGAAATGCGTTTGGAGTCGAGGTGCGGCCGTGGCTCGAGTTCGTGAGCGGCGACTATCGGGAGCCGCTGTACTTGCTATTCGGCGCTGTGACGGCAGTGTTGCTGATTGCGTGCGCGAATGTCGCGGGACTATTGCTGGCGCGGGGTTTTGCGCGAAGGCATGAATTCAGCGTGCGTGTCGCGCTGGGCGCGAAGCCGTCGCAGATTGTGCGGCAAGTTTTGATCGAATCGACCGTGCTGTCGTTGTGCGGCGGGGCTGTCGGCGTCGCGATCGCATTTGTGTTGCTGAAGATTTTTCTCGGGCTGGCGCCGACGAGCATACCGAGACTCAGTCAACTGCACATCGACGGGACAGTGCTGGCATTCGCGTTTCTGGTTTCTCTTGTGACGGGAATTTTGTTTGGCGTTTTTCCGGCGTGGAGCGCGTCGCGTTCGGACTCTTCGGGAATGTGGCGCGCGGGACGCGGAATCAGCGGAGGGCGCGGCGAACATCGGTTGAGGGCTGCGTTTGTGATCGCGGAGACTGCGATCAGTCTCGCGTTGGTGGGCGGTTCTGGATTGTTGATCGGGAGTCTGGCAGAGACGATGCGGGTGCCGCCGGGTTTCGATACACATCACATCCTGATGTTCCGGTTGGGAATGTCGTATGTGGAATTCCCGAATGATAAGGCGCGGCTTTTCTTTCGACAGTTGTTTCCGCAGCTTGCCGCTATTCCAGGTGTCGAGTCCGTGAGCAGCGCTTATCCAGCTCCGATGAGTTACGACAACACGAGCCGGTTTGCCATTGCGGGCAAGCCGAACGATCCGGCCGATCTACCGATGTCGAACCGCGTGACTGTGGAGCATGGTTATTTCGAGACGTTGCGGATTCCTTTGTTGAAGGGGCGCACCTTTGATATTCGCGACGATTGGAATGCAAAACGGGTGGCGATCGTAAATCAGGAATTCGCTCGCACATTTTTTCCGAACGAGGATCCGATTGGGAAATCGATTCAGCCGGATTTCGCGGAGTTTGGAGAGGCTCCGAACTGGTACGAAATTGTGGGAGTCGTTGCGGGAATTCGGACGACCGATCTTACGAGTCCGCCGCTGCCGGGATTTTATGTGCCGTACGAGCAGGCGACGATTTCGCCGCAGGCGGTCATTCTGCGGGTTTCGGGCGATCCGCACGCGTATGTGAATTCGGTGCGATCGATCGTTGCGACGCTCCATCGCGACGTACCGATTTTCGCGGAGACGACGATGGAAGAAAACCTCGAGGGAATGACGAGGTGGGATCGATTTGAGGCGGCGCTGG
>DATAMU010000587.1:0-3152 GCA_036266605.1 Candidatus Acidiferrum sp.
AAAAATACCGGCTGGCCTGCGACGCGATACACCTCGATCGAATCGAGCTGCGGAAAAATGTACGCCGCGATTTTTCCGAGTGCGATCGCTTCCCACGGGCACACGATGAAATACGCGAGCAACATGATCCATCCCGTGAAGTAGCTGACAACGGGCGGAAAAACTTGCGCCGTGTACGCCGCTTCGCCTGAGGCATCTGGAAGTCGCAGCACCCACTGGCCGTACACGTAGCCGACAGGAAGCAGAACGATGCCGCCGAGAACGAATCCGAGAATCGCGCCAAGCGGTCCGCCGCGCCCGAGCCAGTCGTCCATCAGCACGAGCCATCCCGTGCCGATCATCGTGCCGAATGCCAGCGCGAAGTAATCGTGCAGCCGCAGTTTGCGGGCGAGCTTTGGCGAAGTCATTGCGGAAGTGCTCATGCGGCACGCTGCCGAAGAAAGGAGATTTCGTCGGAGCGCATCACAAAACGCAGAGGAGTTCGTAGAGGAGATTCGCGCCGAGGAGGCTGGTGATTTCACCGGTGTCGAACGGTGGGCTGACTTCGACCAAATCGGCGCCGATGATGTTGAGGCCGCGAAGAGCGCGCACCAATTGCAAAATTTGATGGCTCGTGAATCCGCCGACTTGCGGCGTGCCTGTGCCGGGAGCGTAGGCGGGATCGACGCAATCGATGTCGAGCGTCACGTAGGTTGGCTTGTTTTTGAACGCCGCCAAATGGAGCTTCACCGGGGCCATTCCCTTTTCGTGGAATTCTTCGGCGGTGACCATGCGGACTTTATGTTCGCGCGCAAAATCGAAATCGTCTTCGGCGTACACCTGGCCGCGCAGGCCGACCTGCAAAACGCCAGCGTCATTCAAGAGACCTTCCTCGAAGGCGCGGCGAAACGGCGTGCCGTGCGAATACTTGCTGCCGAAATATTCGTCCCAAAGATCGTTGTGCGCGTCGAACTGAATCAGGTTCACGGGGCCGCCATGATATTTCGCGATCGCGCGCAAAATCGGAAGGCTGATCGAGTGGTCGCCACCGACGCACATCGTGCGCGCGCCACCGACGAGGATCGGTGTGATGCCGCGCTCGATGCGATGGAAGGTGTCTTCGATCGAGAGCGGATTTACCGGGAGATCGCCGAAATCGGCGATGCGATGTTTCTCGAAGGGATTGACCTTCAGCACCGGATTCCAGGGTCGAATGATCGCGGACTGCACGCGCACGTAGCGCGGCCCGAATCGCGGGCCGGGACGATAGGTTGTGCCGCCGTCGAACGGGACGCCGACGATGGCGATGTCGAGTTCGTTCGGATCGGTGATGTTTGGCAGGCGGCAGAACGTCGGAATGCCGGTGAAGCGGGCGTATTCGAGCGCGTCGGTGGGTTGAGGATGCGGAAGGTGGAACTCGCGGACGCGCTTGGGCTTAGGCATGAAGCGGAGATGTTAGGTGCGAGAGTCGGCCAAGTCAATTGCGCGACAGGAGAAGAAGAGATTCACCACGGAGCGCACAGAGTTCACAGAGGAAGAGAAAGGAGGAAGAAAAAAGGAGGAAGAATAAAGATAACGCAGAGACGCAGAGGACACAGAGGCACACGGAGAAGCTTTGAGTTGTGGATGGATGGAGTGGGGGTTCATGTGGCGTTCAACTGGGAGTAACAATCGGACGCGATTCTGGAGGAGTCCTCAGGGTAGCCGCTGGATTTCTGTACGGCCGGGACTTTTAAAAAAGTGCATCCGAAGATTTCTTCGAGCTGGATTTTGAGGCTTGCCGCGCTCGTGTGCTTGGCGTGCGCGATCTCTATTTCGTCCGCTTGCGAGCGAGAAGCCGCTGGGGAAAATCAGGACGGCGCCGCAGCACCTGGCTTGGCGAATGCGCGTACGAACTCCGCAACAGAACGAGCAGCCAGGAACGACGATAGCCCGATCGATCGCTCCGAGTTGAAAGAAAAAGCGAGAAGCTCAGCGGCCGCGAAGGATTTTGAGAATGCGGCGACTTCAAACGCGGCAAGCAGTGGCGGCGAATGTTTTCGTGCGGCGATCGGCTCGGAAGTGCCGGAGCCGGAGGATTTGCGCAGTGTTGATGGCGTTTTGAAGGTTGATCTGGCGTTTCGGACTTTTGTCGATTCCAAGGGAGAGGTGCGCTTTTGCTACGTCACACCGAACGGGAAACAGTCACCTACGCTTCGCGTGAAGCCGGGCGATACGGTCATTCTAAATTTCAAGAACGAAGCGACAGCGGTATTGCCGCAATCCAAGACTGTGAAGGCCGCGCAGCAGGCCGGAGCGGCGGACGCTTCAGCACACTCCGCGATGCCAATGAATTCCGCCAATACGCCGGGGGCACCTTGCGCGACCGGCGCGATGAAGGCGACCTCGACTAATCTGCATTTTCACGGGCTGACGGTGCCGGCGGAGTGTCATCAGGACGATGTGATGCGCACACTGATCGACACCGGAAGCGCGCCTTACGAATATAAATTCCAGATTCCGGCGGATGAGCCGCCCGGATTGTATTGGTATCACCCACACATTCACGGATTCACGAAAGCGCAGGTGCTGGGCGGCGCTTCGGCGGCGCTCGTGGTGGAAGGAATCGAGCGCGCGATTCCAGACGTTGCCGGGTTGCCGGAACGCGTTTTTGTGATTCGCGATCAGAATCTGGCAAATCCGGATGCGGCTCCCGTGGATGGAACCAAGCTGCCGCCAGTGGTGCTGGACGCCGACGGCGACGTGATGAATACGGGAACCGGAACCGGCAAGCCCGCCGAAGACCTCACCATCAACTATGTGCCAGTGCCGTATCCGGATTATCCGCCGGCGACGATCACGATGAAACCGGGCGAGCGGCAACTGTGGCGCGTGCTGAACGCTTCCGCGATTACATATTTAAGTTTGCAGGTTTTGTTTGGGCCGCAGGCGCAAGCGATGGAAGTTGTGGCACTAGATGGAGTGCCGATCCATCCGAAAGAGGCGGGGCTGAACAAATTTATTTTGCTGACGCATTTGGGAATTCCACCGGGCGGGCGCATTGAATTTGTGATGCACGGGCCGCCTGCGGGGACGAAGGCTGAGTTGGTGACGCGCAGCGTAAACACGGGCGCGATGGGCGAGAACGATCCGAATCGCGCTCTCGCAAATATAGTCGCGAAAACAGATGCCCC
>DATAMU010000588.1:0-1669 GCA_036266605.1 Candidatus Acidiferrum sp.
CGCGCTTTTCGCCTGTGGCTCTCCCGCTTCTTTTGTCTTGAGCAGATCTTTCAGTTCGGCCATGAATTCTTGCACATCTTTGAAATCGAGATAGACGGATGCAAATCGCACGTACGCAACTTTGTCATATCGCCGCAGACGGTTCATGATCAGTTCGCCCACTTCGCTGGTCTTGCGCTCGCGTTCGGGCGACTCGATTACGAATCCTTCGGCTTCGTTTACGATTTGCTCGAGTTTGCTGATGGGGACGGGGCGTTTTTCGCAGGCGCGCAGCAAACCATTAAGAACTTTTTGACGGTCAAACTTCTCCCGCCGGCCGTCTTTCTTGACCACCATGTAAGGAATTTCATCAATGCGCTCGTAAGTAGTAAAGCGCTTCTCGCACTTCAGACACTCGCGCCTTCGCCGTATGGAATCGGCTTCTTTGCTTTCGCGCGAATCCACGACCTTGTCATTGGCAAAGCCGCAAAATGGGCATTTCATGGCGATTGGGACTGACTGCATTGTAACAAGAAGCCATCAGCCAACCGCGATCGGCTAAGTTTTAAACCATGTCATTCCGAGGACCGTTTGGTTCGAGGAACCGGCATTTGCCGTGAGTCAATCACCATGACAGAGCGGCACAATCATTTATAATCGCGAATTCCCACCAAGCCACGGCTCGCGAATGTGCAAGTGGCGGATACCTGACGGGGAACTCTTAGCTTTCGATTCTGCTTACACGGGTTGTGGCAAATGACCCTCCTAAGGTCATCTTTTTTAAGAAAGAGGGAAGGCAATCATGAGCAGCATTACTGAAATTCGAGGCCGGCAGGTGCTGGACTCACGCGGTAATCCCACGGTCGAAGCTGAGGTTTGGCTGGACGACGGCTCCAAGGGCCGAGCAATCGTCCCCAGCGGCGCCTCGACGGGCGAGCACGAGGCGGTCGAGTTGCGTGATGGAGACAAGCAGAAGTACGTCGGCAAGGGCGTCCTGAAGGCGGTTGAAAATGTGAATCGCGAACTTGCCGATGCCTTGCGCGGAGATGATGCCGCTGACCAGCGTGCACTCGACCAGAAGATGATCGAACTTGACGGGACCGAAAACAAAGGCCGCCTCGGCGCAAACGCAATTCTTGCGGTTTCGATGGCAGCGGCGCGGGCCGCTGCGCATTACTTCGATCTTCCCCTGTATCGCTATTTGGGGGGCGCTGGCGCAAACACACTGCCAACGCCGATGATGAACATCCTCAACGGTGGCGCGCACGCCGATAGCAGCGTTGACTTCCAGGAATTCATGGCCATGCCCGTCGGCGCTCCGTCATTTTCCGAAGCCCTGCGCTGGGGCGTCGAAGTTTTTCACACGCTGAAAGGCGTCCTGAAGAAGCGCGGCTATAACACCTCAGTCGGCGACGAAGGCGGTTTTGCCCCGTCTCTGAAATCGAACACCGAGGCCATCGAAGTCATTCTCGAAGCTATCACCCAGGCCGGGTACAAGCCCGGCGAAGAAATCGCCATCGCCCTTGACCCCGCCTCCAGCGAGTTCTTTCAGGACGGCAAATACGTCTTCAAAAAATCCGACAAATCTTCTAAGAGCTCGGATGACATGGTCCGCTTCTACTCCAAGTGGGTGAACGACTATCCCATCGTCTCGCTCGAAGACGGCCTCGCCGAAAACGATTGGGATGGC
>DATAMU010000589.1:0-3262 GCA_036266605.1 Candidatus Acidiferrum sp.
CGCGAACTCGGAATTCGACGTCCCGGACGTGAGCCGATCGAGGAAGAGTCGTAAACTTGCGGAACTCCACGGTGGCTTCTTCCCCTGTAAACTCTCATTGTGATCGCGAACGCAAATGTTCGGGGTTTTGTCCTCGCCGGAGGCGCCAGTCGCCGCTTCGGGCGCGACAAAGCTCTCGTCGAGTTCGACGGTGAGCCGCTGATCGCACGCCTTTGCCGAGTCTTGCAAGCCGCGACAGATGCACCGGTTCGCATCATCGGCGACGCAGGGAAATACGGTCACATCGGCGTCGAGTGCGTTGCCGACCAGTGGCCGGGAGAGGGGCCGTTGGGCGGAATTATTACGGGGCTGGCCGCGAACTCCGATTCCATTGACTCGAATTCATGGAGGTTGATGATTGGCTGCGACATGCCCTTCATGACGGTCGAGTGGCTCCAGCACTTGGCAGCACGAACCGTCTTGAGCAACGCGGAAGTCGTCGTACCACGATCAGACTACGGGCTTGAGCCTTTGTGCGCGTCCTGGCGAGCCAGTGCCGCGCCGACATTGACGCGGGCCTTTGAGAAGGGTGTCCGGCGTGTTACTGATGCTATGCAAAACATGACATCGGAAGTCCTTGACGCTACGGAGTGGAAGCGATTTGATAAGTTTGACCGCCTTTTCTGGAACATGAACACACCAGCCGACTACGAAGAAGCGATTCGCCTGCTGAAAGCGGAGCGTCCGTGAGTGACCCACGCGAAGATCGTGAAGAACGCGACGACGAGGATCTGCTCCCGCCGAATCCTGTCGTAGAGGCCGAAGCTGAGGCGCTCGCTCGGTCACACACAACTCCGGCAGCGAATTTCTTTGAGTTTCGTGACGTGAATAAAGCATTCGACGATCACGTCGTATTGAACGACGTGAACTTCACCGTGAAGCGCGGCGAAACGTGCGTGATCATGGGCCGCAGCGGCGTCGGTAAATCGGTTTCGCTCAAGCACATCATGGGATTTCTCAAAGCCGACTCCGGGCAGATCATCGTGGACGGCGAAGACGTCACTCACTATAGCGAGCGAGACTTCGAGGAAGTGCGGCGCAAGGTGACGATGGTTTTTCAGTCGGGCGCGCTTTTCGATTCGCTGACGGTCAACGACAACATCGCATTTCCACTCGAAGACCAGCCCGGACTGACGCCCGACGACATCGACGAGTACGTCCAGAAACTGGCGAAGATGTTGGAAGTCGAGACCGTGCTCGATAAATTGCCCGGCGAACTTTCGACTGGAATGCGGCGCGCCGTCTCGATCGCGCGGGCGCTCGCTCAAAATCCTGAAGCGATTTTGTACGACGAACCGACGACGATGGTCGATCCGATCATGGCCGCGCACATGGGCGATCTGATCGCACGCCTAAAAGAAGCGTTCCACAAGACGTCGATCGTGGTTACCCACGATACGCATTTGGCGCGCAAGCTCGCCGACAAGATTGTGTTCTTGCAAGATGGCAAATCAACCGTCTTCGATTCCTGGGCCGAGTTTGAAAATTCCAAGGATCCCTTCTTCCACAATTTCCTGATGCAGGACAACTTGATTCCCGCGCTGGACGTGACTCTGTGAGCGAAGCTGCGGCCGCCTCGACTTCGCGGACCAACTCCACTTCGCAGCAGTTAGCCGGCGCCAAGCAGCAACTCCGTCGCGAGATGGGCTTCTGGGATGTTCTGCTTTTCAACATCGCGACGGTCCTCGGTCCGCGCTGGGTCGCGGCTGCCGCGCACAATGGCACGTCGTCCATAAGCCTCTGGGTACTCGCGGCTGCGTTTTTCTTCGTTCCCTACGGATTGGTGATCAACGAACTCTCTTCGCGCTTTCCCGTCGAAGGCGGCTTGTACGTTTGGGCCAAGGAGGCGTTCGGCGATTTTCACGGATTCGTCGCCGGATGGAACTACTGGATCTACACCGTTTTCTACTTCCCGGGATTGCTGCTTGCCAGCGCTTCGATGAGTGCATACATCATTGGGTCGGGCGGCGGCGAGTTGGCGCAGAATCGCACATTCTTGCTCATCGTTTCGTTTGCGCTGCTGATCGTCGCGGTCGGGCTCAATATCATCGGGCTCAATATCGGCAAATGGCTGCAAAACGCAGGTGGCGTGGCAACGTATGCACCATTGCTGATGCTGGTCGCGATCGCCGCTCTGATTTATCACAAGCACGGATCGGTCACGCCCTTCAACTGGGCAGCGATCTGGCCGCACTGGAACTGGGACACGGTGAATTTCTGGTCGCAGATCGCGTTTGCGTTCACAGGTCTCGAGCTTGTTTCAGCGATGAGTGAAGAGATTCGCGATCCGCAGCGAACGCTGCCGCGAGCGCTGTTCGGCTCCAGCATCATGATCGCGGGAATGTACATCGTCGCGACCATCGCCACGCTCGTGCTGGCACCGGCACCAGAGATTGCGCCGACGAGCGGCGTGTTTCACGCCGTGACGGTCGGGTCGGTGGCGCTGGGCGTCGGATTTCTCGGTATCGCGGCCGCAATGTTGGTGACGGTCGGGAATGCCGGCGGCGTCGGAAGTACCGTCGCAGGAATTGCGCGCGTGCCTTTCATTGTGGGCATCGATCGGTACCTGCCGGCGTTTTTCGGCAAGATCCATCCGAAGTGGCGCACGCCGTGGGTCTCGATACTGGTGCAGGCCGTGATTTCTGGCGCGGTGTTGCTGATCAGCCAGATCAGCGATTCGGTGCGCGGGGCTTACGACGGACTCGTCAGCATCACGATCATCATTTACTTCATTCCGTTTCTCTACATGTTTGCAGCGGTGATCAAGCTGGCGAACCGGCCCGACCGGCGAACGAATCCACACGCGGTGTTGATTCCCGGAGGGAAAATTGGAGTTTGGTTGACGGCCGGCATCGGATTTCTGATCGTGCTTGTGTGTATGGTGATTTCGATGGTGCCGCCGGGAGATTCGGCGAATAAATTGATGTTCGAGGTCAAAGTTATCGTCATGACCGTCGTAGCGATTTTGTTCGGGTTGATCCTGTACTGGCGCGGTGTCCGCGCGAAGGGGATTGAGGAAAGCGGGCGCTGACCCGAGTCCCCTCCCCACCTGGCTCGTAAGTGCGGATTCTACAGGGGATAAAAGTCTTTAGAATCCGCACTTACGTAAGTGTTGATTCTAAAGATGTTCCCTTCTCATAAGAGCAACGATTCTAAATCGTTATGAAAACAAACTCCAAACGACAATGTATCCAGATCCGCTAGGCGCGAAGAGGAATTCTCG
>DATAMU010000590.1:0-8387 GCA_036266605.1 Candidatus Acidiferrum sp.
CCCAGCCCAAAGCCAATCAACAGACTCCCAACCGCTTTTCCCTTATCCGACACTTTGCCTCTCTTGCGGACTTCGATCTCCGTCCCGCTACCGGACGGCGAAGGCTCATCGTTGAATTCGTCGTAGTCGTCGTCGCGGCGTCGATGAGTGTGCATGGGTCGCTCCAGACGTTTCAGATTTCAGATCCGATGATGAGTGTATTCGAAGAATGCGGCCAGGAGAATCCATGAAACACCGGATGCGTCCGGTGCAAGTCTAGTTCCGTTGGCGCTTGCCCAACTCCTCGACAACGCGCTTTGCGACCTCTTCGTCGATGGTCGGGCTGACGTACGTGCCGTTGTCCTGAATTACGTTGAGCGCGCGAATCAATTCCTGCTCGGCGTCGGACTTCAAGACGTATCCGCGCGCGCCGGCCCGGAATGCGCTACGAACCAACTCGGTAGACGAGTGCAGCGTTAACAGAACAATCTTTGTCTGGGGGAGCGTATCGCTAATGATGCGTGTGGCTTCGAGACCATTCAGGACCGGCATCGAAACATCCATAATGATGACTTCGGGCTTCAACGATTCCGCCATTCGCACAGCTTCCTGGCCGTTGTCCGCTTCGCCACACAGTTCCCATTCTGGAAACGAGTGCAGGATGCCCTGAACACCGCGCCGAATCGCAGCATGATCATCGACAATCAACACACGCGGCATGTTGTTTCCTTTCCCGGGAATCAACCGGCGAACGGGGACGTGATGCAGCTGAAAAGCCTGCCTGCGAGAGGTGTCAACATCCTTGGCAGATTCGAGGAGTCCCAAAATTTCAATGGTGCGAAGCCAGATCAAGCCTCGATGATCTGATTCCGTACCGCATACCGTACCAGTTCGCTCACCGAGTGTAACTCGAGCTTGCGCATGATGTTCGCGCGATGTGTTTCGGCTGTTTTCACGCTGATACCCAGGGCTACAGCCACTTCTTTGCTGCTCTTCCCCTCGGCAAGCAACTGCACAATTTCTCTCTCGCGCGACGTCAACCGGCTACGGAGCAAAGCTTGCGGATCGGGCGCCGCGTGCGGCCGGCTAAAGCCATCCAGCAACATATCTGCGGCACGCGCGGTGAAAAATGATCGATGGTTCGACAGCGCTTCGACGGCGGAAACCAGATCTTTGTCGGCGTCGGACTTCATGATGTACGCGCGAACGCCGGCTTCGACAATTTCGCGCACCAGCTGATCCGAAAAGTGCAGCGTCAAAATCAAAATTTCTGTTCGCGGCAGGCTCTTCTTGATGCGCCGCGCCGCCTCGAGCCCGTTAAGGTCGGGCATGCTGATGTCCATCACCACGATGTCCGGACGAAGCTGCTCGGCGACCGTTACAGCCTCTCGCCCAGTCTTCGCCTCAGCGACAACTTCCCAGCCTGCATGCGCGGTGAGCAGCTGCTTCAAACCGCGCCGAATAATATCGTGATCATCCGCGACTACAATCCGAAGCGCCATTAATTTTCCGGATGAAAGCTCCGTGTCCTCTCGTGGGTTCGTTCCAGCGACCTTGGGACCTTGCTGAGTGATGATTTAGCACACTCAAGGCCGGATACATACCTTTTTCCCTGTATTTTGGCAGCGATAAAACCGAATGTATTTCGCCTTATATTTGCTGCTCTTCTCTTACGATTCCTACGATAAGGCGTCTCGATCTCACATAAGAGCGTCGTCGCCGAGCATTATTTGCCACTTCGCAAAATACGGCCTGACAGCCACTCCGCTACACGAATGCATGGATTGTTGCGATTCGTCTGCAGATATCTAATGCGCGGGCGGAGGTTGAAAGCCCCAGACCCGACCTCTGAACGCCACGGGATAAGGGGCGAATACACATATGATTACCATACTCGTTGTGATTTTGCTCTTGGTTGCGCTCGGCGCCTTGCCGACTTGGCCGTACAGTTCCGGCTGGGGTTACTACCCGAGCGGCGGTCTCGGCCTCGTCGTTCTGATCCTGGTCATACTCCTGCTCCTTGGACGGATATAGCGAATTTCCCAGCGGAGCGGGAGCGAACATAAGTCACGCATGAAACTCTCGCTCGCGCTGTCGCACCGCGATTTCGAAGCGTCCCAGCAGCCACAGAATCAAAGGAAGGGTAAATGTCTGCACAACCCAGTCCCCCGCAGACCGAAGCTCGTCCGCCACAAACGGAGCCTCAACCGCGCCCGATGGTGCGGATCGTCGGCCTGCTTTGGGTCGTCGTTATCGCCATCGTCGTGGCCTTTGCATATTTTGCCAGTTCGCTGTGCATCACCTTCCTGCTTGCGAGTTTTCTCGCCCTGCTCTTCGACCCTATTCCGACGTCCCTTGAGCGCTTTCGAATTCCACGCGTCATCTCAACCGGCTTACTCATCATCGTTGGGGTCGTTGGAATCGCGGCAGCAGTTCACGCTTCCTATGGCAGAGCCAACCAGATCATCGAAGATTTGCCGGACTACGCGGACCGCATTCACGACGCATTCGAACCAATCAATCAACGTATACAGCAAGTGCAAAAAAGCGCCGGCAGCATCACCGCCGCGCCGGCTCCAATCACGAAAAAGTCACCTCCAGTAGTGCGCGTTGCCGATCAACCGGCGCCTGCGTGGCCATCCTATTTGATTCGTGGAGTCGGTTCCGTATGGGGCGCTGTCATCGTTGGAGGCATCGTCCCGTTTCTGATGTTTTTCCTGCTGGTACGCAAGTCACATTTGTATGACTGGCTGGCGCATACATTCGGAGAAACGGTGGATGTGCCGAACTTCACATCAATGCTGGCAAAGATGGTGCGCGGATTTGTGGTGGGTAACTTCATCGTCGGAGCGTTGATGGCTGCCGTGATGGTGGGCGTCTTGTATACACTTCAAGTGCCGGGCGCAGTTCCGCTCGGAATCGCCAGCGGATTTTTGAACCTTGTGCCCTTTCTGGGAGCAATTCTCGCGGCCGGGCTGCCCCTCTTCGCGTCTATTTTTCAATTCGATTCGCCCGCGCCATTCGTGCTCATGGTTGTCGCTGCCGTCGCGCTGCATATTGTGTCGGCCAATTTTCTCGTGCCGAAGCTCATCGGATCCCGCGTCAATATCGGTCCCGTCGCTGCCACGATGGGCATGCTGTTCTGGGGCTGGCTGTGGGGAATCATGGGCGTGCTATTGGCGGTGCCGCTGACGGCGTTCGTAAAGCTCGTTGCTGATTGCCATCCTTCGCTGATTCACATCTCGAATCTGCTTGCCGAAAAGCCGCGCGGCGTCCCGCACTGGGCTCAGGTCGGATCGGAACGGGTCGTTCGGGCGGTACCGTTTCTTGCGAAGCGCCTCCAGACCGACGGCAAAGATTGATTCGCGCGCGATGTTTCGGGAGAACTCGCGAAATTTGCCTTCTCTTATTTTCGAATTCCCTTCTCGTTACAATTTCGCCCGACCTGTACCACCGATTACACAAGTATTACAGAGCGCTTCGCACCCACATGCTACGGTCGTACCTGTTGCTGCGCGTAGCCCGCGCCAAGGGATCCCGCGAATGAGCCTTCTGCATGACGACCGCACGTTTAAAGCTGGGCTGAACTGGACGACCACCTCTTTTATGTTGCTGTTTCACGTCGGCGCGATTGCTGCCCTTTTCTTCTTTTCCTGGAAGGCGCTCGCCATCGCGGTCGTGCTCTATTGGGTCGCCGGCAGCTTAGGTATCGGCATGGGCTACCACCGCTTGCTAACCCATCGTGGGTACAAAACGCCGCGTTGGGTGGAGTACTTCCTGACAGTTTGCGGCACGCTCGCTCTTGAAGGCGGTCCGATCGCCTGGGTCGCCACCCATCGCATCCACCACCAGAACACCGACAAAGAGGGCGATCCACATTCGCCGAACGATGGCGGCTTGTGGGCGCACATGGGCTGGATCATCACCGGCCAGGCGATGCATCAGAACACGGCCGAACTTCTGCCGTACGTTCCCGATCTTCGCAAACAGAAATTCTATATGTGGATCAGCAAGTACCACTGGGTGCCCATCACGACGCTGGCGGTCATCACGCTGGCCTTCGGTGGCTTGTCCGTAATGCTTTGGGCTGTCTTCCTTCGCACCGTGCTCGGCCTGCACTCGACCTGGTTGGTGAACTCCGCGACCCACATGTGGGGCTCGCGCCGCTTCATCACCACCGATACTTCGACCAACAGCTTCTGGGTTGCGATTCTGACTTTCGGTGAAGGCTGGCACAACAACCACCACGCCGTTCCGGTGGCCGCGAAGCACGGGCTTGCGTGGTATGAGATCGACATGAATTGGTATGGCATCTCAGCGTTGCGCGCTCTCGGCCTTGCGTGGGACATCAAGCTCAATAAGCTGACGCCCGAAGCGCACGACGCACAACGCGCCGCCGCTCCGGCAGCGATTTCAGCCGAGGCGCGAACCGCGGGATTGCCGGTGCTGCCGACCATCGTCGAAGAAGAACTCGTCTCCGGCGACTAACTCACGACAAAAATTTCGTTCGGTGCGCACCCTCCTGTTGTTCGGGAGGGTGCCGTTTTTGTGTGAGCTTCAGCCGCCGTTCTTCGTACGCTTCATATCAACCCGTCGCCTGTGCTCAGCCACGGCCGTTCCAGTAAACTAGTCTTACCCATGCGATTTACCAGTCGAACACGCACGATCGCGTTCTTTATCACGCTGGGCGCCGTACTGACGGCCGTCGCGATCTTCCTCAACGTCAGCTGGATCATCTACCACTCCCGCAGCATCGTTCCCCTCATCCTCGGCATTGTCTTCTTCGCGGCGATCATCGCCGGCCTCGTGGTGTACACCATTTTCATCGTGCGCGAAATCAAGCGTAACGAACGCCAGGACAGCTTCCTCAACGCGGTCACGCACGAACTAAAAACACCGATCGCCAGCATTCGGCTCTATCTTGAAACTTTGCAAACGCGCCCGATCGACGAGGCACAGCGCCGCGAGTTCTATCGCATCATGCTCGAAGACTCCGAGCGTTTGCTCGGCACCGTGGAGCAAGTCCTCAAAGCTGGCGAAGCGCGCCACCTCACTCACAAACGAAACTGGCAGGAAATCAATTTCGGCAACGTCGTCACCGACTCGCTCGAGCTCACCCGGCTTCGTCATCACCTCGCGCCGGAATGTTTGCGCTTCGCAACGGAGCCCAAAAACGACCTGATCGTCATGGGCAATCCCGAGGAATTGCGCACCGCTGTCTTCAATCTTTTTGACAACGCCGTGAAATACTCCGGCGGAAACAAAGACATCGTTGTCGACGTGCGCACACCCGACATCGACACGATATCGCTCAGCGTTCGAGACCAGGGCATCGGCATCCCACGCCCCGAGCTCAAACGCATCTTCAATCGTTTTTATCGCGTGCACAGTCCCGCTACTGGAGGGGTGAAAGGCACCGGCCTCGGCCTCTTCATCGTGCGCGCGGTCGCCCGCCGCTACGGTGGCGACGCCTTCGCCGAAAGCGGGGGCGAAGGCCAGGGCAGCACCTTCACGCTCACGCTTCCGCGGGTTTATCGCGCATGACCCGCATCCTCATCGTCGAAGACGAGACGCATCTCGCCGAAGGCCTGCGCTTCAATCTCGAAGCCGAAGGCCACTCCGTCCGGATCAGCAGCAAGGGCGAAGAGGCGCTCGATCTTCTGTTGAACAAAAATTCCGATTTCGAGGCGCTGGTTCTCGACGTGATGTTGCCAGGAAAAGACGGCTTCACGGTCGCGCGCGAATTGCGCGAAGCGAAAAACTACATCCCGCTATTGATGCTCACCGCCCGCAGCAGGCCCGAGGATGTGTTAAAAGGTTTCGAATCCGGCGCCGACGACTACCTTCCCAAACCTTTCAATCTCGCGATTCTGCTGGCGCGGCTCGAAAGCCTGCTCCGCCGAAAAAATTGGCATCAATCATCGCCTGAATCCACGTCAGCGCACGCGGTGCACACCACGCACAACGGCATCACGACGTCGACCGCCGCTCCGTCCGCCCCTGAAAAATTCACCTTCGACGGAAAAACCTTCGACTTCGAAACGCTTCAACTGAAAGTCGGCAAGCAAACCTTCCAGCTCACGCTCATGGAAGCCGAACTCCTTCGCTACCTCATCCGCAGCACCGGTAAACCGGTCTCTCGCAAAGCAATCCTCCAAGATGTCTGGAATCTCCACGAAGACACCGACACTCGCGCCATCGACAATTTCATCGTTCGCCTGCGCCGATACATCGAACGCGACCCCACCAAGCCCCGCCATCTGCTCACCGTCCGTGGCCTGGGCTACCAGTTCGTCCTCGACCCAAAAAAATAAATCCGCTACGCGATTCAAACGCAAACTCTAAGAGAACTCTCACTAAGGCCTTCACGCGCCGGCCTCATCTCGCGTTGATTTGTCTGGTGTTTTCGCTCGGAAAGGAGTGGAGGCGCGGGTGGGATTTGAACCCACGAATGGAGGTTTTGCAGACCTCTCCCTTAGGCCACTTGGGTACCGCGCCAAACGATTGAGTATATCAAATCTTTATACGCCGAATCTTCGCGCTACCGTTCCTTTTGCGATCGGACTCAGTGTCTCGCGCCAGCGGCAAGGCTTACTTCTTTTCCGCTCCCGTTACCCGCACTTCCCTCAAAAATCGCGCCGCTTCTTCCGGCGGCGTCGGATTAATGTAAAACCCCGTGCCCCACTCAAATCCCGCCACCTTCGTCAGCTTCGGAATAATCTCGATGTGCCAGTGATAGTGATCGTTCGTCTCTTCCCCGATCGGAGACGTGTGAATCATGAAATTAAACGCCGGCCGGTCCAGCGCCGAATCCAGCCGCATCAGCGCATCCTTCAGCATCCGCGCCAGGCTCGCATAAATCGAGCTCTGATTATTCTCGAACGCCGACCCATGCGTCTTGGGCAGCAGCCACATCTCAAAAGGAAACCGGGAAGCGTACGGCGTCACCGTAATAAAGTGCTCGTTCTCATTCACCACGCGCTCGCCGGTGTCGCGCTCCTGCCGGATGATGTCGCAAAAAATGCACCGCTCTTTTTCATCGTAGTAGTGCCAGCAGTTATCGACTTCTTCTCGCACGCTGCGCGGCACAATCGGCAGCGCAATCAACTGCGAGTGCGGATGCTCGATCGACGCCCCCGCTCCCTCGCCATGATTTTTGAAAATCATGATGTAGCGAAATCGCTTGTCGTTCTTGAGATCGAGCATCCGGTCGCGGTACGCCCACAAAACATCTTCCACCGCGCGCTCCGGCAAACTTGCCAGCGACAAATCGTGCTGCGGCGTCTCGACGATCACCTCATGCGCGCCAACGCCATTCATCTTGTCGAACAGCCCTTCGCCCTCGCGATCCAGCTCGCCTTCGATTCCCAGCGCCGGAAACCGGTTCGGCACAACGCGAATGCTCCATCCCGACGTATTCGCCCCGCCGCCATTTCGCCCGTACGCCAAAATTTCCGGCGGCGTCTTGGTTTCGGCACCGGGGCAAAACGGGCACCCGCGCGGCCCCGTCACCACCACGCTTTCGCGCACGAAATCCATCGGGCGCCTTCCGCGCTCCGTCGAAATGATCACCCAGCGTGCGGTAATCGGATCTTTTCGCAGCTCCGGCACGACAAATCCTCCTCGACTATGCTCGGGGACAGCAAATGCGAGAGCAGCACTCGCCTGCTCAACTACCTCGCTACATAGACTGGCTGATTGTACCCCGACTGTCGTCACGCCGCCCGTGCCGCGGCAGATTTATGCATTACGAATGGTGCAGTGCAGCATTGCCGTACCCGACACAGCGCCGTATCGAAATTCCGGCGTTTATCCTCGGGAAACGCCGTTGTGCCTACACCATTTACCAGTGATCGATGTGCGGGCTGAACGCATCCTTGTGCAGCCGCAACTCCGGCGGTTCGCCCTCATAGTTGTCGATCGCCACGACGTCAAACCTGCACGGACACTCTTTCACGTGCCGCTCGCTCAAAAATCGCTGCGCCGTCCGCACCACTAGCCTCTGCTTGTCGGTCGTAACGCTCAACTCCGGCAGCCCCGATAAATCCCCTTCCCGCACCGTCCGCGTCCTCACTTCGATAAACGCCAACGTCTCCCCGTCGTACCCGATCAAATCGATCTCGCCCTTCGCCGCCCGCGGCGAAAAATTTCGCGCAATAAACACATATCCCGCGCACCTCAAATACCAATACGCATACGTCTCCCCGCGAATCCCTTCCATGCGCGCCGCCATCCGCATCGCGTTCTCAAGATCTTCTGCGTTGTCGAACTCTTCCTCCGCCACACCGCCCACAACCTCCCGCTCCTCGCGCAACCCTTTGCGCGACGCCCACCGAACCACGCCGAAAACAATCCGTGAGAATATCGGCATAGATAGTTTAACGATAATGACACATAATCCACATGCC
>DATAMU010000591.1:0-1652 GCA_036266605.1 Candidatus Acidiferrum sp.
TGAACATCCGGGCCGATGTAATACATAGGTTGCATGGGGGAGCCTCCTTGGTGTTTCTGAATCAGCGTCCGCTGAGTTCAGCTTTTCTACACCAAGCGCTCCTCCTTCGACCTATACATTCAAACTTATCGGGACTTGAGATAATCTGCCCATCCGAGCGCGTGATTCGCCTCCACGAGAGGAGCGTCGCAAGCGCTGCGCCAACGCAGTAGCCGGCTGAGACCGAGGACCTCGCGATCGATGCCGCCGAGGCAGAGAGTTTATCAACCCGACTCGAAAGCTCGTCGAGTCTGGACTCCAGTTCGTCGAAGTGTGAGTCGTCGATGAAGTCGTCCATAACCCCCTCCGATTCGAAGGAGCCGATAGAGTCGCGGGCGTTAGCTGTCGGCCATCGCTCCCAGAGTTCTCGACGTGCCCTTCATAGGCGCAGCGAATTCATTCTCTGGACTCGAAGTCGAACCGAACCTGTCGCCTGCGGCCAGCCTTTCGAAAAACCTCGCGGGCGTTTTAAGCGGCGCCATTGAGGTGTCGGCCCGCGACTCTTCGCCTTCACATCACACATCGCCGTCGAATTGCGACCGTGAGGCACACCCCTCAATGCGCCAGCTTCAGATAGCAGCCGCCGACGCTTTCAAATGCCTACGTCACTCAGCACGGGGGGCGTTTGCAATACTTGCAGCAGACCACATGTGTCGGGCACTTCGGCTTGTCACATTCTCCGATGACGGAAACGGTTGTCGCGCCGTCCTTGGAGATGAGAACGCCGATGTGGTTCTCGATGAAATGCTTCCACTCCGCCTCCGTCGGCTTGCGAAACTCGTGCGCTTGTTGAACGGCTGGACCTGTCATGACTCCTCCTCATCGTTTCGTTATGTCGTCGGGGCCTTCAGGGAAATCGCCTGCAAAGCATGCGCGCGTCCCTCCTTTGCAAGGTGAAAGACGGGCAAATCAGGATCGGCATCTGCCCATAAGCGCAGGAATTCGTCGTAATACTTCAACGCATCTTTGAAATCGCCTTCTCGCTCGAAGCTCTGCGCAATTCTCAAATGGCCGAGCACCCAGTCCGAGGGCGCATCCTCCGCCATCACCGCCCCCTTTTGGTCAAGGTAACGTTTGTAAAATGCGACGGCATCGGGCCACCGTCCTTGCGCTGCATAGGCAGCCGCTAACGAGTCGGATGCGCCGTAAAATTCGTACGCAACGATCGCGTGTTGCTGACTCTCGATTGCCGCGTTGGTTCTTCCTTCTGACAACTCCAAAGTCCCCTTCAGGTTGTAATAAAAGCAGTTGGTCAGACTTTTGTCCTGCCCCTGCGTGAGTTTCCCCAGGCGAGTGAGGAGCCGCCGCGCCGTCGCAAGGTCTCCCATCCGAACCGCTACGACACCACCCCAGCGAAGTTCGGCATCTTCGAATTCGGGTTGGGGAACCGCCGCCGTCAACCGGCGCGATTCCACGCGTGCTTCCGGAAGACGCCCGCGGAGGCGTAGCACCTCGACAAGTAGGTACCGATTCACCGGGACCCACGTGTCATAATGCAACTTCTCATCTAGCATCGTGCTCGCCCGCAAGGCGTCAGCGGCGTCCCTCAATCTTCCGCGATAGATCAAAACCCTTGCCGAGTACAAAGCGGCCAGTGCTTTTTCGTAATCTCC
>DATAMU010000592.1:0-1545 GCA_036266605.1 Candidatus Acidiferrum sp.
GGGGGCTGGGCGTGCGGGAGAGAATGGCGGGGTGCATCGGGAAATCTCGGAAGGGGAAACGTAACCGAGCTAGCGACCATGATCGCCTGAAGTTCACCGTTTGATTCAGCCAAGATCAATCACAAAAACCAAATTCAGTCCTGGATGGTCACATCGTTAGAGATAAGCCGGGAGTTTCGCGTCGGCATGGGCGTTGATGTACACTGCTGAGTCTTCTAGCCCGCGAAACTTTATATGAGCCGAATTGCTGCAATTTTGCCTGCCGCTGGTCTGGGCACTCGCATGGGTGCCGAGACGCCGAAACAATTTCTGGAATTGGATGGCGTGCCGATCGTGATGTTGAGCGTGCGGCGGATCGCGTCGTGTGAGTTGGTGACGGACATTATCGTGGCGACGCGCGGGGATGGAATCGCGAAGATTGAAGAGGCGATTCGCGGGGAGAAATTTTCGCAGACTGTGCGCGTGGTGAAGGGCGGAGATACGCGGCAGGAATCGGTGGCGGCGGCACTGAAGCTGGTGGCGCCGGATACGGAGCTGGTGCTCGTGCATGATGCGGTGCGGCCGTTTGTGAAGCGCGAGTTGATTGCGCGGGTGATCGAAGAGGCGCGAAAGCATCAGGCGGCGATTTTGGGAATTCCGGCGATGGATACGGTGAAAGAAGTGAAGCGCGCGAGTCTGCCGGAGGATGTGGCGCTGATTACGGGAACGATTCCGCGAGAGCGCGTGGTGTTGGCGCAGACGCCGCAGGTGTTTACGACGAAATTGTTGAGGGATGCGTTTGCACGGGCCGAGGCGGACGAGGTTAGCGCGTCGGACGAAGCGGGATTGGTGGAGCGGCTCGGGCACGAAGTGTTTGTGGTGCTGGGGTCGGAGCGGAATATCAAGATCACGAAGCCGGCGGATATGGAGTTGGCGAAGTTTTATTTGGAGCGGGAGCGGGCGGCTGCCAGCGGCGGCGAAAGCTCCGCTTCAAAGAGCGGGAAGGGGCACGCGGCGAAATGAGCGTGCGCGTCGGGATTGGGTACGATCTGCATCGGCTGGAGACGGGGCGGAAGTTGATGATCGGCGGCGTCGAGGTGCCGTTCGACAAGGGGCCGGTGGGGCATTCGGATGGGGATGGACTGGCGCATGCATTGTGCGATGCGCTGTTGGGTGCCGCGGGGCTGGGGGACATCGGGAAACATTTTCCGGATACCGATCCTCGATGGAAGGGCGCGCATAGTTTGAAATTTTTGGAGCATGCGCGTGGGTTGCTGGATGGCGCGGGATTTGCGATTGAGTGGGTGGATGCGGTGGTGATTCTGGAACGGCCGAAGCTGGGGCCGCATTTTCCGAAGATGAGAGAGGCGTTGGGGAAGGCGCTGGGTGTTGGCGGCGAGAAGATACATTTGAAGGCGAAGACGAATGAGGGTGTGGATGCGGTGGGGCGCGGTGAGGCGATTGCGTGTCATGTGGCGGCTACGGTGACGGGCAAGTAGGAGTGGTGCATAGAGCTTGAGAAGTTTTTCTTGATTCAGCGACTGTGATTGTCGCGTCGAAAAATCG
>DATAMU010000593.1:0-3719 GCA_036266605.1 Candidatus Acidiferrum sp.
CAAAACCTCGAGGACGCGGTTGAGATCATCGCGACGAACGTTTAGGAGCAAGCCGACTTTGCTGGCGGCGGCGATTGCGCCTTGCAGCATGAGGATGAGGTTCTGAGCCTTTTCGCGCTTCCACGGATCGGCGGCGGCATCGCGATTCATCACGAAGACTGTGGCGGATTCGAGGACGGTGTCGATGATGCGCAAACGATTGGCTCGCAGTGACGCTCCCGTCTCGGTGACTTCCACGATCGCATCTGCGAGTTGCGGAACTTTTACTTCGGTCGCGCCCCAGGAAAAATCGACGCGAGCGGTCACGCCGTGGCCCGCGAGATAATTTTCGGTGATGCGTACGATTTCCGTAGCGATGATCTTGCCGGCGAGATCGGTAGGCTTGCGAATCGCCGAATCTTCCGGAACTGCGAGAACCCAGCGTACACGCGACAGCCGCTGCTTCGCATAGATGAGCTCAGCGAGTTCTTCGATGTTCGAGCCGGTTTCGACGACCCAGTCGTGGCCGGTGATCCCGGCGTCGAGCGCACCGGTTTCGACGTAGCGAGCCATTTCTTGGGCACGCACGAGCAGGCATTCGATTTCGGGATCGTCGATCGTCGGAACGTAGCTGCGGGAACTCACGCCGATTTTCCATCCGGCGCGACTGAACAGATCGATCGTGGCATCCTGTAAACTGCCTTTTGGAATGCCGAGTTTCAACCGGCTCATCGTTTGGTCTCCACTGGCTTGGTCTCCTGACCATAAACTTTGTCGGGATCGAAGGCGCGCTCGTCGATGATTTTTTCAGCGCCCTCGTTGTTGATGCTGCGGAAGAAACAGGAGCGATAGCCTTCGTGGCAGACGCCGGGACCGACGGGATCCACGCGGATGAGCAGGGAATCGGAGTCGCAATCGACGCGGATGTCGCGAACTTTGAGGACGTGGCCGCTGGATTCGCCTTTCTTCCAGAGGCGATTGCGCGAGCGCGAGAAGAAGACGACTTCGCGGGTGCGCTGCGTTTCGGCGAACGCGACATCGTTCATGAAGCCGAGCATCAGGACGTCGCCGTTGGAAGCGTCCTGGATGATTGCGGGGATGAGTCCATCTGATTTGGTGAAGTCGAGTTGCATGAGTCCTCTTGGTCTTCTGAGTCGCTTTCGTTAGAGCTTTTGCAAAAAATTGTGCTGTAAAAACAAAAAACCCGCTGGGCCTTTGCGCCAGCGGGTGATGAGAATCTTGTGTTAGCGAATCTGCTATCCACACCTCATCAAACGCGGCGCTGTGCCGTGATGATGATGGTGGCGATGGATTCGCGAATTCATTTGCAGGAGCAGAATAGGGAAGGAAGCGCGCTGTGTCAACTGCGGATCGCCGGGCGGCGAAAGTTGTGGCGAAGTTCTGGAAGAGAAAAGCAGATCCCTCACTTCGTTCGGGATGACACTCGCTCAGACACTTGGACGCGAGGAGCGAATTTTTGGCGTCGCGAAGAGGGCCGGTCCGAGGCCGCGCGGGCGATTCTTGCATCTTTCGCGAGGGATGCTGTATCCAATGGCCTAAACGCAGATCATCGAAGAGTTTGGTGTCTCGCGGCAGAGCGAACGAGATGATTGCTTGAGGGAAAGCGGGTGGGTGGGGACCCCTCCCCCTGTTTTTGCGCAAGGATGTGATTCTAAGGGAGTTACGCGTGCGCGAAGTGCAAGGATGTGATTCTAAAGACTTTGCGGGATGTAAGGCTGGATTCACGAAAGAGCGTAGCACAAGTTACACGACTTGTCAATAGTAATCGGCGAGTTATTTGAATGGGACATTTTGGCGTTCGAATCGGTTTTTAAATTCGAATCGAGTATTCAGGCATTCGAAACGGATGTGGAATACTGAGGTACCTGGAGGATAGTCATGGAGAAGATGCAGAAGACCGAGGCGGAGTGGAAGAAGGAACTCACGCCGAATCAATATTATGTAACGCGACAGAAGGGGACGGAGCCGCCGTTCACCGGCGAGTACGAGAATTCGGAGACGGCGGGTACCTACAAGTGCGTTTGCTGCGGCGAGCCGCTGTTCCGGTCGGAGACGAAGTATCACTCGGGGTCGGGCTGGCCGAGTTTTTATGCGCCGGCAAGCAAGGAAGCGGTGGCGAGCGAGGACGATCGCAGTCACGGGATGAAGCGGACCGAGGTGAAGTGTGCCAAGTGCGAGGCGCATCTGGGGCACGTGTTTGACGATGGGCCGAACCCGACGGGGTTGCGGTATTGCATTAATTCGGCTTCGTTGAAGCTGGATGCGGATAAGAAGTAACGGAGGCTTACCACAGAGTTCGCAGAGGGCACAGAGTTACAGACAGAGAAGGCTGGAAAGTAAAAAGGCGTCCCGGCCTTGCCGGGACGCCTTTTCAATTGTTTATCGAGTCGTAGGTCGAGCGCTCAGGCAGCGTTGCCCGCGCAGGCGACGAGTTCCGCGACGGGATCGCGTTCGCGGTCCCAGACACCCAGCAGCAACACCTTCGTGCCGGTGGGGTATTTAAAGATGTAAAAAACATTTGAATCGCCGTCCACTTCAAAAAAACCCGGGCGTCGTGCATCGGCGCGTAATGGCGCGCCCATGCTCAAAAGCGTTCGCAGCTCGAGAATCTGGTCCTGCGAATGGTTCCGGAGATCTTCCAGAAGAGGCGGTTGTTTGTGCTTGAGAGTTGTCATCATATTAGTTCTCCGCCGCATTTAGCTTAGCGTTGTCCTCACAAATAAAGACGTAGAAAGTTGGCGAAAGTTTCATGAACTGCAACCGATTTTTTGAGTGCAGGAAGCGCCATGAATCCAGTTAGATGCGGGGTTGGGTGGGTGCGTTGGGTGCCAATTTGGCGAGGTGAGAATTGACCCGGAATTGGAGTAAGCGATTGCCGGGAATAAAGGTGGGTCGGCGGTGGTCTGTGCGGGTAGAGCATGGGAAGATGCGCTTGCGAGGGCGCGGCGCAACAGCAGGCAGTGGGGAGCTTTCGGCCGTTCTCATGGCAGATATCGGGTCACGACTTTGCGCGACGTACAAAATCGATGTTGCTCATCTGTGCAACGGGTTATCGCAGACCGCCTCTGGCATAGCGAAAACGCTTCCAATGCGACGCAGGCGCTCTCGCGTGGTTTACTTCATCGTTGACTTGGAAATTATGGTTCTACAGAGTCTCGTTATGGTAGAGTTCCGAAGTTCATATAGCGCGGTAGTTGCGTGGGGCCTCGTTTCCTGCAATAGTTCCGCAACGACCTCCCATTACAGGAAATCATCGTGACAAAAACTGCGACGAAGAAAAGCACGAGCAAGGAAAAGAGTACCTTCGGAAAGGATCGAAGGAGAAAGCATCATCACTGGCTGGTTACGGTGTTCTACGCGGACGGCGAGAAGTTTGGCCGGGTTTATACCGACAAGGACAAAGCGACGCGGTTCGCCGAGCGGCAGCGGCGGTCGCCGGTGGTGAAGTCGGCGCGCGTCAGCCAGGTGTCGTAAGTTCGCCTGCGTGCGACGCCGTTTCGATTTCGAAAATGATTTAAGATGTTTGGTTTTTGATGCAGGGAACGATGCGGCACTTGTGAGTGCTGTGTCGGCGTGCTATAAAAGTGTTGCGGTTGAGCGGCCTTAGTATAGTGGTAGTACGGAACCTTGCCAAGGTTCAGGTGTCGGTTCGATTCCGATAGGCCGCTCCATAATTTCAACGACTTACAGAAGCGGCTGCTCCTAACTGGGAGCAAATG
>DATAMU010000594.1:0-4080 GCA_036266605.1 Candidatus Acidiferrum sp.
GCCAAAACGCTTCGCTGATGACCGCCGCAAATCCCTGCGAAGTGTTGCGCGGTTTATCGTCTTGCCATTCCAGCAATCGACCAAGCCTTGGCCGCAGCCCCAAAGTCGGAAATGAGGAGCCGCTCGCGTACGCGCCCTGGATCGCTTGCGCCGATCCTCCTTCGCGCACCACCATCGGCGAATTCGTCCACGCAAACAAATCGCTAAACGCGCCTTGCCGCTCGCGCAATCGATCGAACATCGGACCCGACAGCGGCCCAACATCTCCAGCTTGTTGAAGTGAAATCGAAACCAATTCGTGCGGGGCGGGAACTGCGAGTTTCCGCAACAAGAGTGCATTGATGAGGGAGAACACGGCAGTGTTCGACCCGATGCCGACGGCGAGAATCACAACCGCGATCGCCGTGGAGGCCGGCGCCTTTCGAAGCATCCGGAGGCCGTACCAAAAGTCGCCAACAAAATCGGCGAACCAGCGCCCGCCCCAAGCCGAGCGTCCGTCTTCTTCCATCAGCGATAAATTCCCGAACTCACGTCGCGCTTGGTGCTCGGCCTCGCTGCGCCCGATTCCGCCCGCGACCAATTCGTCGACGCGCTCGGCGAGATGCCCGCGCATCTCGTCCGACAAGTCGGCAAAATCACGCCGCCGAGAAAATATTCGTCGCCAAATCCGCATCGCACTGAACTCCGCACGCTTCCGCTTTCAAATGCTGGCCGTCAACTTCCGCTGAACTCTTCTCCCGGCGCCAAGACCCGGGTGATCCCCTCCAGCATCTTTTCGAACTTCGACACCTCATGCTCCAGGTGCCTCGCCCCTTCCGCGGTCACCCGGTAAATTCTTACGCGCCGACCGGTTGCCGAAGTCCCCCATTCCGCTTTCACCAACTCTTCCTTTAATAGCCTCTGGAGCGCCGGATATAGCGACCCTTCCTCGATTTGGAGGAGGTCATTCGACGTCCTCTTAATATGTTGTGCCAGCGCGTACCCGTGCAGCGGCTGCCGCTTCAGCGTCCGGAGCACCATCATCTCCAGCGCTCCGGGGAACAAGTCGCGCGCCTTATCCTTATTATTCATAGACCTATCGCCTCGCTCCGTAGCGGCACGGCATCTCCGCGCCTGTTTTTCCCGTTTCGGGAATGGCTCGAAATCAGGTTCCCGATGACCCGTCGCCACCACGCGGCGATTGCACGGGCCCTGATTTGATACCTAGAGCAAAATAGCCTTAGCTGCTATGCCTGTCAACTCTATGTACGTGTACACTCCTCAGAATGTTTCCGCGTCCAATAAAATAAGCTCGGCAACTCGCTCCGCTGCCCGCGCTTCCAACGGGAACCTTTTGCATCCCAAGTCGGAAATACAGTCAGTAGAACGATTTGGGCTTCCAGGCCAGAGAACCGTCGCACCAGGAGACATCCGCATTTCTGACGAAATCAGGGACGACGTTCTCCTACGCCAAGCCGCGAAAGGGGATGAAGACGCCTTCACCACCCTCTATCGCCGCCATCAGGCAGCTATATATCGATTTGCCTTGCGCATGACCGGCAATGCCTGGGGCTCCGAAGAAATCGTTCAAGACGTTTTCATGACCCTCATGCGCGAGCCGAAGAAGTACGACCCGGAGCGCGGAGCCCTCGCCGCTTATCTCTACGGCATTGCCCGCAATCGCGTCATGAAACATCTCGAACGCCTGCCGCGCGAAGTGCAGCTCGACGAATCGAGCGAGTCTGGTGTTCACGCCATCGCCGGCCTTACCAATGTCGTCACGCCGATGCATTGGGCCGAGCGCCAGGAGCGCATGGAGCAAGTCCGCGCCGCGGTGCTCGATCTGCCGTCGGAGTTTCGCGAAGCCGTCGTGCTTTGTGAGTTGGAAGAGTTGAGCTACGAGGAAGCGTCGCAGCGCATCGGCTGCCCGATCGGCACGATTCGCTCGCGCCTGCATCGCGGCCGCGCTTTGTTGTTGGCCAAGCTCGAGATTTTGCGAGACGTGCCACGTCGTTTCTCAGCGGCGCGCTGACTCGATGGGTGACCCGACGAGTGGCCCGATACCTAGGTCAATGCGTTACCGGGAACCTTTTTTATCGGTCGTAGGGAAGGGAAGTAGCACTATGAACTGCGAACAATTTGAATCGATTGGTTTGGATCTCGATCGTGAATCCGCGCTCGATATCGACGCCGCCGAGCGCGCCGCCGCAATCGATCACGCGAACACTTGCGCGCGTTGCGCCGCGCTGCAAGAGTCTTGGCGCGAAGCTCGCATCGAATTGCAAGCTCTTCGTGAGATGACGAGTGATGCCGGCGCGCCTCAGCGCGTCGAGATGCGTCTCCGCCAGGAATTCTTCGCTCGCACTCGCGCGCAAAAAGCCCGTCGTTTCGCGATCGCTTCCGCTTGGGTGCTCGCCTCAGCCGCAATGCTTCTGGTAGGCATGAACTGGTGGAACTGGCACATCACCAACGGAAATATTTCACTGGGCAGCACGAATACGGCTGCGAACACCAACGCCAACTCTTCCGCCGCAGCAAACAACGCGAGCAACACAACGCCAAGCTCAGTCCCAAGCTACATCGACAGTTACCCGACCGAGGCTGCCAACGAATCGACGCTCGTCGCCGCCAATGACGCCGAGGATTTCACGGTTCTCCCCGGCAGCATGGCGCAAGAAGCCGGCGACGGTTCTGTCGTGCGCGTTCGCATGCAGCGAGGCGCGCTCGGCGATCTCGGTTTGCCCGTCAACGAAGAACGCGCCAATGAATGGATTCAGGTAGACCTGCTCGTAGGCCAGGACGGACAGCCGCAAGCCGTCCGCCTGCCCCAGGCTCAGTAAAAGTTTAAAAATTTTCTTTGCAACTTCTCGGGAGAGAAGAGGAGGAACAAAGATGAATCGCAAATGTTTGGCCTGTACCGCGCTGGCAGCCGCGCTGTTCCTCGGCGTCGCTACCACGCGTGCGCAAGACGGTCCTCCCCCACCCGACGCCATGATGCACGGTGGTCCTGGTGGTCCTGGCGGTCCGTTCGGCGATCACGTCGAACTCATGGGCTTCGAAGGTCTGCACGGCGGCAAAGTCGTGAAGGGCGCTCCATTTTCGGCGACCGCTTCGACCGAAACCACGCAGACGCTTCAGGATGGCACCTCCATCCATCGCACTACCACGAGCAATCTGTATCGCGACAGCCAGGGCCGCTCGCGTAACGAGGTTACGCTCTCCGGCTTCGGTCCGCTCCAAGCCTCCGGCAAGCCGCGCACGATAGTCTCCATCGCCGATCCCGTTGCCGGCACGCACTATATGCTCGACGCGGATCACAAGGTCGCGCACCAGATGAGAATGCGCGGCGCTCCGACCGCTGCCGAGGAGCAGGAATTCGAACAGAAGATGCAAGCTCGCCTGCAAAAAGAGGAAGCGTCCGGCGAGGTCAAAAAAGAATCGCTCGGCACGCAATCGATCAACGGCGTCTCCGCCGAAGGCACGCGCATCACGCGTACCATCGCCGCGGGTCAGATCGGCAACGACAAGCCTATTCAGGTCGTTTTCGAGCGCTGGTATTCGCCTGATCTGCAAGTCGTGGTGAAGAGCATGCGCACCGATCCGCGTTTTGGCACTACGACCTACTCACTCAACAGCGTGCAGCGCACCGAACCGGCCGCCACTCTATTCACCGTGCCGTCCGACTACACCGTCCAGCAAGGCGGCCCCGGCCGCGGCGCACGCGGTGCAATGCGCGGCGCGCCGCCACCGCCTGAGGCTCAGTAAAGCTACGCAGCACTCGGGAACCAAATCCGCCGATTCCGGGAAATGTAATTCGAACCGGCGCAACACATTGCGCCGTCGAGCACCCAACGATCTTCTCTCCTGAAGACGGCACGCCCTTTCTGCAACGTCCCCCAACGGAGCAGGAAGGGCGAAGTCGTTTCTGGGCTACCATTTTCTTGGCTTTGATCGTTATTTCGTTATCTCGTTGCTTCAATGCTTCATTTCTCTCACGCGCCGTAGTTCGCCACGACGCGTGTCACTTTCCCGTTCGCGTCGATCTCCATAAATTCGCCGCTCTTTGTCCCTGCCTGATTTGTGTAGTAGAGCACCACGCTC
>DATAMU010000595.1:0-1594 GCA_036266605.1 Candidatus Acidiferrum sp.
CAACTCTCAATCCGACTTTCGACGTCTTGGAAATTCATCAGGCGATCCCGGGATGCACAGTTGCTCTCACCGGTGTATTCTATTGTCCTTATAGCGAGCATAAATTTCGCGCGCCTTGTTGGCGTGCCATCAGGAAGACGAAAGGGACCCGCCGAGAGTTATGGAACACGACACACACGTAATGCCGCACAACATGGACGAATACGAGGTCGCAGAGTGGCTTGAATCGCTCGATTCGGTGCTCGAATCCAGCGGCCCCGAAGTCGCCGTCGAAATCCTCGAACGCCTCCGCGCTCACGCCAAAGTCGCCGGCCTTAATCTCCCGTTCACCGCAAACACGCCATACGTCAATACGATTCCGGCGCGACTCGAAGCGCCATTCCCCGGCGATCAGGAACTCGAGCGCCGTATCAAGAGCCTCATTCGCTGGAATGCCATCGCCATGGTTGTGCGCGCCAACCGCATGGAACACAACATCGGCGGCCACATCTCCACCTATGCTTCCGCTGCCACGCTTTACGAAGTCGGCTTCAACCATTTCTTCCGCGCCCGCAGCGAGCAGTTCGAAGGCGACACCATCTACTTCCAGGGCCACGCCGCGCCCGGCATGTATTCCCGCGCCTTCCTCGAAGGACGGCTTTCCACACAAAAGCTTGAAAACTTCCGCCGCGAACTGAAGCCCGGCGGCGGCCTCAGCTCTTATCCGCATCCATGGCTGATGCCCGATTTCTGGGAGTATCCGACGGTATCGATGGGCCTCGGCCCGTTGATGTCGATCTATCAAGCCCGTTACGCCCGTTATCTTGAAAATCGCGGGCTCAAGCCGAAGACTGACGCCAAAGTCTGGGCGTTCCTTGGAGACGGCGAAACCGACGAGCCCGAATCGCTCGGCGCGATCACGCTCGCTTCGCGCGAAAAGCTCGACAACCTCATCTTTGTCATTAACTGTAACTTGCAACGGCTCGACGGTCCGGTTCGCGGCAACGGCCAGATTATTCAGGAGCTCGAATCCGCGTTCCGCGGCGCACGCTGGAACGTCATCAAGGTTCTGTGGGGCAGCGAGTGGGATCCCATACTTGCGCGCGATCACGAAGGCTTGCTCGTCAAGCGCATGGGCGAACTTGTTGACGGCGAATATCAGAAGCTTGTCGTCGAATCGGGGGCCTACGTTCGCCAGCAATTCTTCGGCACCGACCCGCGCTTGCTGAAACTCGTCGAGCCACTGAGCGACGAAGAACTTCGCCGCCTGCGTCTCGGCGGTCACGATCCGCGCAAGGTCTACGCTGCGTACAAAGCCGCCACCGAGCACAAGGGCGGCCCGACGGTCATTCTCGCCCGTACCATCAAGGGCTACGGGCTTGGTGAAGCCGGCGAAGGCAAGAACGTCACGCACCAGCAGAAAAAGCTCAACGAGGAAGAACTCCGCATCTTCCGCACTCGCTTCGACATTCCTCTCACGGATCAAGATTGCATCGACGTTCCGTTCTACCGGCCGTCCGAAGATAGCCCGGAGATCAAGTACCTCACCGAGCGGCGCGTAGCCCTCGGCGGATACACACCCGCGCGCAAAGTTCGCGCCACGCCGATCACCGCG
>DATAMU010000596.1:0-8221 GCA_036266605.1 Candidatus Acidiferrum sp.
TCCAGAAGTGAAGCGAAGGCGAGTGCGTCCGCGAGACGCAGCGGGAGAAATCCCGAATCGCGGCGCGAATGCGGTGGCCTTTTTTGCCAGGAACAGTGCGAGAGAAGATTCCTCAGCTTGACGCGTTACGCGGGATCGCGATTCTGCTGGTTATCGCGCATAACGCCACGTTGCACTACGGGACGGCGTCGTACCTCCATCCACTGTTTGACCGCGGGTGGATGGGCGTCGATTTGTTTTTTGTGCTGTCGGGGTTTTTGATTAGCGGCATCCTGCTGGACACCAAGGAATCCCCCAACTATTTCAAGAATTTTTATGCTCGGCGCGTGCTGCGTATCTGGCCGCTGTATTACTGTTTGCTGGCCTTCATGTTTGTGATTCTGCCGCATTTGAGCGCTTCGCAGGGCGTTGCGATTTATGCGAAGTCGTCGCCTTGGTGGGCGTATCCGTTGTTCCTGCAGAATTTCTTGCTGCCGCTTTCGACTGATGCTTCGGGACCGTTGGGCGTCACGTGGTCGCTGGCCATCGAAGAGCAGTTTTACCTGGTGTGGCCGATCCTGGTGAGGTTTTTGTCGAGGCGGCAGGTGGCGATTCTGGCCATCGTGGAAGTCGCGGCATCGCCTCTGCTGCGGTACGTTCTGGCAGCACATCATATCCACATCTATGCGAATTTCTTTTGCCGGCTCGATGGGCTGATGCTCGGTGCGTTTTTGGCGGCGCTAGTGCGGTCGAAGGATTTTGTACGTGAGCGTTATATCGGCGTTGCGCTGGCGGTGTTGGTCGTTGCGGCGCCGTTAGCGGTCATCATGGATTTGCGGCGGGCGGAGTGGATTGTATTTTCATTCACCAGTTTGACGGCCGGCGCGATTGTTTACCTGGCGATGTTTTGGAAGCAAAAGTGGCTACAGCGGCCGCTTTCGAACCGGTTCTTGCTATTCACGGGAACGATTAGCTACGGGTTGTTTTTGCTGCATAAGATCGCGTTTGCGGGCGTGGATGTGCTGCATGTGAACTATGTGGGGCATCCGTTTGTGACGCTCGGCGTAATCTTCGTTGGAAGCTACGTGCTCGCGATGATTTCGTGGAACGCACTGGAACAGCCCTTCTTGAGGCTGAAGCGATTTTTTGAGTTGCGGCGGCGAAAGAATGCTGTCGTTGTCGGAGCGGCGGAGATCGGTGCCGCCGCGGCTGCGCCGGTCGGGCAGTCGTCGTAAATCCCGGAAACAGCGCGCGAGGTTAGAGCTACGAGCGAGCGCGAATTGTCGTAACATTTTCTTCAACGCCAATTTATTTCAGGACTCTTGAATGACGGAACAAAAAAATCTTGTTCGAGATATTTCGGATACGGCGCTGTGGGTCGCCTATTTCCGCGCGAAGGAAACAGAGCGGCCTGGCGGTCTGTTTCGCGATCCTTACGCGGAAAAGCTCGCAGGTCCGAAAGGTTATGAAATCGCCGCGAAGCTGCCGGACGGCGACAAACACGAGTGGGCCTGGGTCGCGCGGACGTATTTGTTCGACGAATTTATGGCGCGCGAAATTCGCGAGGGTGCGGACCTTGTGATCAATCTTGCGGCGGGGCTGGATTCGCGGCCGTACCGGATGGAGATGTCGCCGGAATTGCGATGGATCGAAGTCGATCTGCCGCAGTTGGTGGCATACAAAGAAGAGATTCTGGCGAATGACAAACCGAAGTGCCGGCTCGAGCGGATCTCGCTGGATTTGAGCGATCGCAATGCGCGGCGGGCGTTGTTCGCGAAGTGGAATCGCGAAGCGAAGAAGATCGCGGTGATGACCGAAGGGCTGCTTATTTATTTTTCGCCGGAGGAAGTTGCGTCGTTTTCGCGCGACCTGGCGGAGGGTGAGCACTTTAGAAGCTGGGTGATCGATCTCGCGTCGCCGTTTCAGCTGAAATTGATGCAGCAAAATATGGGGAAGCAGCTCGATCAGGCGGGAGCGCCGTTCAAGTTTGGACCGGCGGAAGGCGCGGAGTTTTTCCGGCCGAACGGCTGGGTACCGAAAGATGTGCAGGGATTCTTGAAGACCGCGGCGAAGTTCAATCGCGCGCCTGCGGAGTTACTGTCGCTTTTGCCCGAGCCGAAGGGGCCGATGACACGCTATCCATGGACGGGAATCGCGCGGCTGCAGAAACAATAGCGACGATCCGAACCGGCTGAAATTTTCGAGCGGGTAGATTCTTACTGAGGTGAGATGCGCGAATGCGAGGCAAATGCCTTGGCTTCGCGCTTTTTGTTTCGGGGATACCGTCAGTTGCGGTTTCGATGCGGGTTCTTACAACGCGAGAGGCGCAGGTCCAGTGGCAGATGCCGTGGTCGCCGGCGTCGAAGCCGTCGCGATGTGAGCGGACTTTCCGAGAGCGAGAATATCGAGCCAGTTGCGATAAATATTGACGGCGGCGTCGTGCCAGGTGTTTTGCAACGATTCGCCGACAGCAGCTTCGGGAAAAACGTCCATCAAGTCGTCCTGGCGATTCGCTTCGGCATTCTTGCGAAATTCGTTGAGCAGTTTCGTGGCTTCGACGTCGAAGTAGCCGCGCGGCTCGTTCGGATACGTCTCGCGTTCGCGCGTCAGGTAGCGGCGGACGTCGCGGCGATACTCCTTCAGCAGCGTGCGCGTGAAATATTCCGGATGTCCCTGGAAATGAACGAAAAGGCTGCGCTGCTTGCGCTTCACGAAGAGATTCACGCCGGCGTCGGGCGATTTGTCGAGAATTTCATAGCCGCGCGAGACCAGCGCGTAATCGCGCACTTCGTTCCAACGTGAGTGGGGAAATCGTGAAGGAGCGATCGTACCCGCGAGCAGCGGATGCTCGGAATTCTTTTTGTATTCGAATACGCCGAATTGCTTGTCGCCGAGCGGATTGCGCTCGATGTTGTCGCTGTGCAAGACGCTGGCGTGCGCGGCGAGGCACGAGAGAATCGTCGAGGTCGTGCCGGTTTCCGCCCAATCGAAAACCTGCGTCAGCGAGCGCCAGTAGGGTTCATCGCGCATGTTGCGATGTTTCGGCTCGGTTCCAGTAATGATCGCGCCGTCAAACTTCGCGCCTGAAATTTTCGAAATTGGCGAGTAGTGTCCCGCGATGTGAGCCCGGGCGCGTTCGCCGCGAGCTACTTCATTCAGCGAGAACATCGTCACGAAAACCGGAAGGTCGCCCGCAGCCGCATCCAGCAAATCAAAAAACTGCACTTCGGTATCTTCGAGCGCAGGGTCCGGCATATTGTTGATGAGCGCGATGCGCAGCCCATCACTCGCGTCGCCAGAGAAAGAGCCGCCGCACAGCGACACGCCTTTCTTCTCGGCCCACCGAGGAGGAACCCGATCCCCTGTCATCACTACCGGCATGCCAATAACTCCTTGAAGCTCAAATCACGCAAGCCACATACGGCGACCTACGAACTAACTACGCCTTCGCCGCCACCCCGAGTGCTTGCTCGAGGTCCGCAAGAATGTCGTCGATGTGCTCGATCCCAACGCTGAGCCGAATCATTTCCGGCTTCACGCCAACCTTCACTTGCTCTTCCGGCGTGAGCTGCCGATGCGTCGTCGAAGCCGGATGGCAGGTCAGCGATTTCGAATCGCCCATGTTCACCATGCGCTTGAACAACTTGAACGCGTCGAAACACTTGCGGCTCGACTCGAATCCGCCTTTGACGCCGAAGGTGAGCAGCGACACCGCGTTGTCGCCCAAATATTTTTTCGCCATCGGATACAGCGGGCTGTCCGAGAAGCCGGCGTAGCTCACCCACTCCACCATCTTGTGATCGCGCAAAAACTCGGCGACGCGGCGCGCATTCGTGACATGCCGCTCAACGCGCAGCGCCATCGTCTCGAGCCCCTGCAAGAGCAAAAATGCGTTGAACGGTGACAGCGACGCACCCGTGTTGCGCTGGCAGACGGTGCGGCAGCGCGCTACATACGCGGCAGCTTTGAAATGTTCGGTGTAAATGAGATCGTGGTAGCAGGGCTCCGGTTTGGTCAGCATGTACCAGCGATCCGGATTTGCCGTCCACGGAAACTTGCCGCTATCGACGATCAAGCCGCCGATCGTCGTCCCATGGCCACCCATAAATTTCGTGGCGGAATGCACAACGACATCCGCACCGTACTCGAACGGACGCAGTAAAATCGGTGATGCGACAGTGTTGTCCACGATCAGCGGTACGCCATGCTTGTGGGCAACACGCGCCAACCCTTCGATATCCGCGACGTTACCCGCGGGATTGCCGACACTTTCGCAATAAACCGCGCGCGTATTTTCGTCGATCATTTTCTCGACGTCTTCCGGCTTGTCGCTTGCTGCGAATCGGCCACCGATTCCGCGCTTCGGCAAAATGTGTTGGATGAGCGTATAGCTGGCGCCGTAAAGCTGAGGCGTGGCCACGACGTTCGTGCCGGCTTCGGCGATGTTCATCAGCGAATATTCGATCGCCGCCATTCCCGAACTCACACCGAGCGCCTCAACACCGCCTTCGAGCGCCGCAACACGCTTTTCGAGAACCGCGTTCGTCGGATTGCCGATGCGCGTGTAGATGTTCCCGACGACTTCGTTGTTGAAGAGCGCAGCGCCATGCGCCGCATCGTCGAATTCAAACGCCACCGTCTGATAGATCGGCACCGCCACCGCTTTCGTGGTGGGGTCGCCGTCGTAACCGACATGAAGCGCGATCGTCTCTGGTTTCATCGGTAGAATTTGTGGCATGCGAATCGGTCAGCATCCGCGCGCCTTAAACCGTCTCCTGCGCGATTCGTGCCGCGCAGGGCTACTCGCTACTGGCCATCATCGCCGCGGCAGCGCGTGATGCGCGCCGCGACTGCGAGAATTATTTCTCCGCCGGAACCGCTTTCGGCGCTCCGACCGCCACCGGCTTGCCTGCTGTCGCCTTCACCATTGCCTTGGTGAGGTGTCGCGCGGTGAAACTCGCACCGAACGCGAAACGCATCATCGGCCCAAATGTGTTTGCAGCGGATACGCCGGCAAAATAAAGGCCCGGCACCGACGATTCGAAGTTGGAAGAAAGAATCGGTGTGCGATTGAGATCTTTGATCTGGCGATTCAGCTCGGGGCTGAGGAAGGTTAGCCTGTCGAGGTCGACGTGATAGCCGGTCGCCGCGATCAGATGATCGGCAGCGTACTCGCGCGTGCCCCCTTCCGCGAGGCGAACGCTCAGATGCACGCGGCCGTTTCTCACTTCGGCGCGCTCGATTGCGGCGCTAAGTTGGATCTGAACTTTGCCAACGACGCGCTCTTTTGTAAGCCACGTCCCCGACGGGCCAAGGTGACGCCGCACGATTTCCACGCGCAGCGCAGCCGGTAGAAGCCGGAACAGTGTCGGAAAAGTGCAGAACGCCGCCGAGCGCATACCCGGGCCGAGGCCCGATTTTGGATGGCGAATCCGCTTCCAAAGCGAGCGCTTCTTGCCGATCTGCGGCGCGCTGTGAAAGTTCATTTCTTTCTGGCGCGCGATCAACTGAACTTTCGCACCGGCTTCATGCAGTTCAGCGGCAAGGTCGGTGGCCGACGAACCGCCGCCGACTACGATCACCGATTTCCCGTTAAATTTTTCCGTCTCCATGTGCCGGAAACTATGCGACACAAACTCGGGAGGCAGAGTCGCCAGAACTTCCGGCGTCCACGCGTAGTGGGTGATACCGATTGCGAGGATGACGCGGCGCGCGGTGAGTTCTTCGCCGTCTTCCAATCGCAGACGAAAGCCATCGTTGGTGCGCTCGATGTGTGAGACGAACTTTTCTTCCAACTCAGGAACCATGCGCTCGCGGAATGTGAGGCCGTAGGACGTAAAGGTGTCGAGCTTTACCGGCATCTGCATGGCGGCATATTCCAGGCCGCGTTCGGCGCAGAACTTCTCGAGCGTAAGCTCACCTTTGGGATCCGAAATGTTGGAGGCGAACCCGTCGGATTTCAGGCTCATGGTCTTCGGCATGTGCAACAACCAGCTCTCCATAGGGCGCCCGAAGATGCGGAATGGAATGCCTTGGCCACGGAGGTGGGCGGCGATGGATAGGCCGTACGGGCCGGCGCCGACGATAGCGATCTCAGTCATGAGAGGGAACCGCTCCTTTTGGTCGAACCGACGGACACACCTAGTCGGGTCCGGTACTAGGGATAAGCACGTAGGATGCCTGCTTATAAAATACTAAGTGCGTTAGAATGAGTATCTTGTGTCGCTATGGGCGGCAAAAAGGGAAGTAGTTGTCCCTTTGGGATAAGCTCTTACCCACCCGAGGGAAAACTTTAGGGAAATTCGATATCTGTCGGGCTAGGGAGCGTTTAAGCTATTGATTGTAACAGGCTTATGTGGATTAAGCGCATATTTAGACGGACGCTAGGGCGGCTTTGAGCTGGTCGCGCCATTCGGGGAGTTGAAGGCGATAGGCGGCGGTTAGGCGTTCGTTCGAGAGAACCGAATAGGTTGGGCGTTTAGCCGGAGTGGGGTAGTCGGCGGTGGCAATCGGTGTAACCCGCTTGGTAACAATGGAACCGCCGCCCAAGGCCGCGTCGAGCCAGGGATTGGCGCCGGGCAGCTTTGCGGCTTCGTCCAAAATGGCGGTGGCGAAGGTGTGCCAGTTCGTCGTGCCCCCGGCGGTTACGTGGAATGTACCGGTCGGCGGCGCGTCTCCGGCAGCCTGAGCCGCGTGTCGTTCGATTATTGAACTCGTCGCCCGGGCGATTTCACGTGCCCAGGTCGGCGCACCGATCTGATCGCTTACGATGCGCAATTCTTCGCGCTGCGAGGAGAGCCGCAAGATCGTGAGCAAGAAATTTTTGCCCCTCGTTGCGTAGACCCAAGCCGTGCGCAGGATCAAATGGCGGCACCCGGAATCACGAATCGCATTTTCGCCGTCGAGCTTCGTTTGGCCGTAGACGTTTAGCGGATTGGTGCGGTCGTCTTCGACGTAAGGCGATTCCTTCGAGCCGTCGAAAACGTAGTCTGTCGAGTAGTGGACGAGCAGCGCGTTTAGCTTTGCCGCTTCAGCAGCCATAGCTGCGGGTGCTTCGGAATTGATCGCGCGAGCTTTCTCCGGCTCTTTCTCTGCGAGATCGACGGCTGTGTAGGCCGCCGCGTTGACGATGATTTGCGGATAAGTGTCGCCGATAATGCGCGCCACGTCGGACGCACGCGTAAGGTCAAACGCTGCTCGATCGGGAATGACAACTTCACCGACACGAGGGAGCATGAATGCCAGTTCGTGTCCGACCTGGCCCGTGCTGCCGATCAACAGGATGCGAGGCTTCATTTAGGCCCATCTATCCAAGAAAGCGGGGAAGGACATCGCGCGGCATCTCGGAAAGTTTGGTATAGCGCGCATCTTTTTCCGACACGAGAGGCGCGTCAATGCCCCAGGTAATGTTCAAATCTGGGTCATTCCAAATTATGCCGTGCTCGTCCATCGGCGCGTAGGAGTCGCTGCACTTGTAAAGAAACTGTGCCGACTCGGTGAGCGTCAGGAATCCGTGAGCAAAGCCCACGGGCACGTAGATCATGTTCCCTTTGTCCGCCGAAAGGACGACGCTCGCCCATTTGCCAAATTGCGGGGAGCCGACGCGGATATCGACGGCAATATCGAGTACAGCCCCTTCGACGACGCGACAAAGCTTGGCCTGCGCGTGAGGCAGTTGATAGTGCAGACCGCGCAACGTGCCACGGCTTGAGCGGGAATGATTGTCCTGGATGAAGTTGTCGGTGATGCCGAGTTCGGCGAACTTATCGCGGTGGTACGTCTCCATGAAAAATCCGCGAGGATCGCGAAAGACTTTGGGGCGTAGTTCAACGACGCCGGGAAGAGCTGTGGGGACTTTTTCCATCTTCAGCGTCGAGAGCCGCGGCCCGAATCTGCGATTGCGTGCAGCGAGGAGTCGCGATTCTCGTAATATTTCTGGTAGTAGTTCATGTAATCGCCGCCTCGCACGCCTGCCATCCACGCGGTGTTGGTGCGATACCAGTCGATGGTCTGGCGGAAACCGTCTTCCAGCGTGATCTGTGGTTTCCAGCCGAGTTCGCGTTCAGCCTTGTCGCACTTCAGAGCGTAGCGGCGATCGTGCCCGGGGCGATCTTTCACGTAAGAGAGCAGCGTTTCCGGTTTCCCGATGAGACGCAGCAATTGACGGGCGATAGTGAGATTTTCGACGATGTCGGAGCCGCCGAGATTGTAGACTTCGCCGATTCGGCCGCGTTCGAGAACG
>DATAMU010000597.1:0-3729 GCA_036266605.1 Candidatus Acidiferrum sp.
TCATGCCGTTGATTCCGGACTGGTAGTTCGGCTTGGGGTTAACGGGGTTGCTGCTGGTATCGACTAGGTTGCTAGGGCCACCGCCTGCGGCGACGACGTCGATGCCGAAGTTTTGCGCAGTCGGATCGGAGTTGGGGTTGATGATCGCGGCGGTGCAGGTTCCGAGCGAGCCGGTCGCGGCGGTGGCGGCGCAGGAGTCGTTCCAGGGCCATTCGGGGATGTAGCCTTTGGCGGAGGTCTGCAAGAACGAACCGCTGGCGGCGTTCGTGGCGTTCCAAAAGTTTGAGGTGCCGCTGGGGGAGTTTTGCGTAGGGCCGGCGTTTTGGAAGTCGGTGCCGCCGAGCGCGACGTTGTAAATGGTGGAGGCGAGGCCGCTGACGGCGATGCCGTGGTTGGCGACATCTTGATTCGCCGAAGATCCATCGGGATCGCAGCCGGCGGAGCCGCTGTCGCCAGAGGAAAGAATGGCGGTGATGCCTTGCGCCGCAGCTTGTTGCCAGAGGCCAATGTAGAACGGTTCGGAGCCGGCGGTGATGTTGGCTTCGCAAGTGCCGAAGCTTTCGCTCAGGATGGGAGCGATGTTGTTGTCCACGATATAGATCGCGGAAAGGTCGGTGCCGAACATACCAATGCTTTCGGAATCTTGCGAGACGACGAGGTCGATCTGCGCGCCGGGAGCGACGGCATTTGCCCACTGAGTGTCGAGGTCGGCTTCGATTTCGTCATCGGTAGCAGAGAGCGGGCCTTGGATGCCAGGGTCGGGACCATTGAGGATGACGTGGACCGGATTCGCGGGCAGGCCAAACATGGTTTGGAAGGCGGAGATGTCGGCGGGATCGATGTTGGAATCCTGAACGATGGCGATGGTGACGCCGGTGCCGGGGATACCGGATACACCGGGACTCGTTGCCGAGATCGTGGACGGAACGCTATAAATTTTGGCGAAGTCGCCGGGGCCGACGGCGTAGCAGGGAGTCGAGCTGCCGCAGCTACCGAAGGTGAAGAGCGGCTTCACGACGCCGGTGTCTTTAGTGCGGCGGAAAGTACCGAGGCGGTGCGAGAGCGCGTGGGGGCGGAAATCGTGGAGCGAGACGACGCCGCCGACGACGGGCGAGAGTGCCGCGGGAATTTGCGGGTCGGAGACGTTGGCGACGTGCATCTTGCCGTTGACGAAAAAGTGGTGAATTTGCGTTTGAAAGGCACTGCTCACCTGGGCGACGTTGCCGCTGAACTCGACGCGCGTGCGGCCGGGATTCACTTTGATGTTGGTGAAGCCGCGCGAAGTGAGCCAGTCGGTGACGGCTTGAACGTCGGAATCGGCGGGGCCGAATTGTTTGCCGAATTGATCGGGCGTGAGCCACTTGTGATAGTTGGGTGAGGATTTGTCTTGCTGCTGGTCGAGGAGCTGGCGGAGAGCGGCTTCTTGTTCGTCGCTGCGCTTGAGGACGATGGCGACGTGTGATGCGAGCTGTGCGCCGGATACGGCGCCACGATCGAATTCGGCGCGCGCGAGACGATGGACGTTGCCGCGAAGAGTTACGCGACTAGAGTCGTTGATAGCTTGTGTGACGCGGGCGGGAATGCGCGGAGTTTGCGTTGCCAATGCGGCGTCGGCTTGCGGAGCGTCCGACGGTGACTGCGCGGAGGCGCGCAGCGTTGGGAACGCCAGTAAGAATGCGCCAAAAATGACAGCTCGACCCAGATTGGACCCGAGGATTTTCATGAATCCGCCCATGATTTGGTTTTCTCTCTCTCAACTTCAACTGTTTCGACTCGACCAGTTCACTTCGTGCAGACTGCTCGCAGCGTTGCCGATTCGCGTTAAAAAACACTGACAATAAGGATCGATTCTACTTGGGAATGGTTGCTTTCCGCGCAATCGAAGCTGGGAAGGGTTGCGAAGAAAGTATCGCACACCAAAGCCGCAACGACAGAGGAGCGCGCCCATGCGTCCGAAAGAGTAAATCGCTCGAGTTGAATCGAGGCGCAGCTTGACCTCGTAAATATATTGTTCCGCCGCCGACGATGGGTTCCCTGCGAGATGGGAGCCAACGTGTGCGATAAAACCCCTCGGCGGAGAAAAAGTTTTGCGACTTACGGCGAAGCGCGCCGGGCCGAGGTGCGCTCCAGATGACGACGGATCGGACGCGGAATTGAGTATTATAATGGCGGCCTTGTTGAGTGAAGTGTTGTGGTCGAGTGAATTGTGAGCGAGCGTTGATCGAATGTCGATCGATGCGACCGATTGGAACTGAGGAGGTCCAATGGCAGAACCATCCTATGAAGAGTTGAAAGCGCAGCTCGCGGAATTGCAGAAGCAGTCGGGCGGCCGGCGAACGGGAGCGCTGGATTTTCGAGTCGGGGAAAAGGGAGGCGTGAGCGTTTACGGCCTCGGGCGGTTTCCCGTCACACTTTATTATGAACAGTGGATCCGGCTGCTTGATACGTCGAAAGAACTCCGGGAGTTCCTGGAGGAAAACAAGGCGAACGGTAAGCTGAAGCTGAAAGAAAGCGGTTCTTCGGCGGCTGCCGGCGGACGCTGACGCTCGGTGGTCTGCGCAGGTTTGCTTGAGTGCTGGAAAGGGAGTGCGAAATGACGGCGACTGGGCGATGGTTCGGAGCAGCGGGCGGAGTCTTTGCGGCGGCGGTGCTGACGGTTGCCGCTGCGGTTTCGACATCGGCGCAGACGCCGTCCCCTGCGTTGCTGGTGCTGGAGAAGAGCGACAACGCGATGGCCATGGTCGATCCGGGGAGCATGAAAGTGGTGGCGCGCGTTCCGGCGGGGACCGATCCGCATGAGATCGTCGCGTCAACCGACGGGCGAGTTGCATACATTTCGAATTACGGCGGGACCGACAGCGATCTGCATACGATTTCGGTGGTGGATTTGCTAGCGCACAAGGAGTTGCCGGCAATCGATTTGGGGGCGCTGCGTTCGGCGCACGGTTTGTTTTATGCGGGCGATAAACTGTATTTCACGGTGGAGACGAACAAGGCGTTCGGGCGGTACGATCCCGCGGCAAAGAGCATCGATTGGGTGCTGGGGACAGGGCAGGATCGGACGCACATGGTTTATGTGTTCGAAGACTTGCAGCGGGTTGTGACTTCGAATGTGAATTCGGCGACGATCAGCATTATTGAACATGTGGATGGTCCGTCATTCGGGCCACCGCCGGCGGGCGCGGCTGCTGGGGCGCCTCCTGCACGCGCGCCGGGGATGCCTCCGGGTGCAGCGCCAAGGAAGACGTGGCGCGTGACGAACGTTCCGGCGGGGAAGGGCGTCGAGGGATTCGATGTTTCCCCAGATGGGAAAGAAATTTGGGCGGCGAATGCTGGCGACGGGACGGTGACGATTATCGATGTCGCGAGCAAGAAGGCGACGCAGACGATGCCGATTTCAGTAGTCCGAGCGAACCGATTGAAATTTACGCCGGATGGGAAATTGGTTTTAATTTCGGGATTGGGTGGCGGACCGGATTCGAATGGGGCTGGCAACGTCGAAATTGTGGATGCCGCAACTCACCAGCAGGTCAAATCGTTCAATCTAGGCGGAGGATCGGGCGGGATTCTGATGGTGCCGGACGGTTCGAAGGCGTTCGTTGCGGTCAGCGAGAAGAATAAAGTTGTCGCGATCGATTTGAAGGAATTGAAAGTGATTGGCGAGATTCCGACCGGAAAGAATCCGGACGGATT
Source organism: Candidatus Acidiferrum sp. (assembly GCA_036266605.1). Lineage (GTDB taxonomy): Bacteria > Acidobacteriota > Terriglobia > Acidiferrales > UBA7541 > Acidiferrum. Next base: position 3,694 of record DATAMU010000597.1, read on the forward strand.
GGCCTGGGCACAGCAGCGGTGAGCGCTCAGAGGCTG
>DATAMU010000598.1:0-6377 GCA_036266605.1 Candidatus Acidiferrum sp.
CGGGAATTTTTAGCTTTTCTTCGCTGACCAAGCCTGGGACCTGCAACTCGGTACCAAGTGTTGCCTGTGCGATGCTGATAGGAATCGTGCAATACAAATCGGCGCCGCGGCGTTCGAAGAAGGAGTGCTCTTTCACTTCGAGCACCACGTACAAATCGCCGGCGGGACCGCCGTTCGGTCCAGGCTCGCCTTCGCCGCCAACGCGCAGACGCGTGCCGGTATCGACACCCGGCGGAATGCGCAGCTCGATTGTTTTTTCTTTTTCGATGCGGCCTTGCCCGCGGCAATCGGGGCAGCGCTCTTTGATCATCTGGCCCGCGCCCTGGCAAGCGGGGCACGTGCGCGTGATCGTGAAAAATCCCTGCTGATATGCCAACTGCCCGCGGCCACCGCAGGTTGCGCAGGTCTGGACGCCGGTTCCCTTCTTCGCGCCGGTGCCGTTGCAGGGCTCGCAATATTCCTGGCGCGGCAGCTTGATTTTGGTCGCGACGCCGGTCGAGGCTTCTTCGAACGTCAGCGTCATGTCATAGCGCAGGTCGGCGCCACGTTGCGCGCGACGGCTGCCGCCACGACCGCGTCCACCGCCGCCGAACATGTCTTCGAAGCCGAAGAAGTCGCCGAAGATGTCGTGGAAATCCTGGAAGATCGTCCCGCTGAAATCAACGCCGCCAGCGCCGCCCTGACCAGACAGTCCCGCGTGGCCATAGTTGTCGTAAACCTGGCGCTTCTGCGGATCGCTGAGCACGCTGTAGGCTTCCGTGCTCTCTCTAAACTTGATCTCCGCTTCGGCTTTATTTTCGGGATTTCGGTCGGGGTGATATTTCAGCGCGCACTTGCGGTACGACGCTTTGATCTCTTCGACGCTCGCCGTGCGCGATACGCTGAGGATCTCGTAATAGTCTCTTTGACTTGCCTTCGCCATGCGACTTCGTTCTCCTAATGCCGCTACAATTCTCTACGATTCTTAAGTTTGATTTGTTTCGGCCGGCGCGGCGTTGTGCCGCGTCAGTTCACAGTGGTCAGTTGACAGTCTTCTTGGATGCGGGAGTGGCGTGGACCGCTACGCGCACCATCGCCGGGCGCAGAACGCGTCCGTGGAAGACGTAACCCGGCTGGAATGTTTGGACTACCGTTCCGTCTTCGTGATCCGTCGTTTCCAGCCGATCCACCGCTTGGTGCTGATGAGGGTCAAACTGTTTGCCGACCGGGTCGATCTTCTCGGCGCCGAGCTTCGCAATGTTTTCCAGCAGTTGTTTATAGATGAGCTCGAAACCTTTGCGGTAGTTCTCATACTCGCCCTGGCCGTGAGCGGCGAGAGCGTGCTCGAACCCATCAATCACCGGAATCAAGCCTTCGATAACACGCGCCGTCGAACGCTTCGAATCTTCCGCGCGTTCTTTTTCGATGCGTTTGCGGTAATTGTCGAAATCCGCTTGCCGGCGCAACAGCGTCTGCCGCAGATCGTCTAATTCGCTGACGAGCTTCGCCGTTTCGGCGGCGTCAGCAGCTCCGCCAACTTCGGGGTCTCCGTTCGGCGGATTCCCGCCGCGTTGCGAGCCGTCGTTCATGTCCTCAGGCTCCAAATTTGCATTCGCATTCTTATCGGGCACCTTCTTGCCTCTTTTCTGCCAAAAGTTATTCAAATTTTGCTCAATGTTTCGCTGAATAGCTGCGCCACGTAGGCAACTGCCGTAATTGCGCGTTCGTAGTGCATGCGTGTCGGGCCGAGAACTCCCAGCGATCCTTGCACGAGATCGTGTCTCATGTAAGGAGCGCTGATCAGCGCCAGATTTTCACCCGACTCCGAAATCTCCTTCACTCCGATTTGCACGTGCACGGGCTCGGGACCTTCGATGCACGCGTTCAAAACTGTGACGAGGCGATGCTTTTCCTCGATAGCGGCGAGCACGTCGCGCAACTGCGATTGGTCGGTAAAATCATGCGCTCCGACCATCTGCGCCGTGCCTTCGACATGAACCTGGCGTGCCCGGTCATCGCCGAGCACGACGGGATCGCACAGCGCCAACGCGTTCTGAACGATACCTTCGTAGCGTTCGCGCTCGTTGGCCAGCTTTTGCAGCAGGTCGCCGCGAATCGCTTCGAGCGTCCACCCGGAATAGTGGCGATTCAAAAAGTCCGCGGTCGCATCGAGTTCCGGCTGCGTGAAAGGACGCGCGGGGCGCAAAATCTTGTCGCGCGTGTTGCCGCCCGGCGAAATCAGGACGACGACGACGCGTGTGTCGGGCAGCAGCCACATGCGCGCGTGCTCGATGACGGTCTTGCCCATCGGCGGCGAGACGATGATGCCGAGCCCGTTCGAAACTTCCGCGAGCACATGTCCCGCGCGCTCGGTCACTTCCGAAGCGTTCGTCGCGGCGCCAATCTCCCGCTGAATCCAATCGCGGTCGGCGGCGCTCAACGTCGCCTGTGAAGCGATCTCTTGCGCAAAGAATCGGTACGCCGCGGCAGTCGGCACGCGGCCGGCCGAAGTGTGCGGCTGAAACAGAAAGCCGCCGTCTTCGAGTTCACCCATCACGTTGCGAATCGTGGCGGTGCTGAGGCCCTCCTCGAAGCGCGCCGAGATGACGCGCGAAGACACGGGTTCGCCGGTTTCGATGTATGTGCGGACGACGTCGGCCAAAATCTGCCGGTTACGACGTTCCTGCAGCGCGGGAGTCCTCATAGGGTTGCACTCGGCCCAGAGTGCATAACTACCATTGTAGAAACGCTGTCAACCCCCGTCAACGCGGACGGCGGTCCGCAATGCGAAAGCCGCACCGCAAATAGTTGCTGGGACTAAAGTTATCGGCGCTGCGATCGCCGCGCGCGGGCGCTTTCAGATTGCTCCTTGTGCGACGCGACCATTTCGCTTGCGAAACCAAAAGAGAACTAAATTTCCCTTCAAATTTTCTCGCCTTCGAGCGTTGCGGTTCCGCAAACATCCGTGCATCCTAAGAGCATGGAGCCAAATGTCCCCGTTTTTGGCCAGCGCTCCGGCGAGGCCATCAAGAAAACGCGCGAGTGTGCGTACGTGATCGTGATCAACGGCGATGGCTTAGTCGCAGGCACGCGCGACGGCGATCACATTCACCTGCCCGGCGGAGGGATCGACTTCCCCGAAACTCCCATCGAGGCGATTCACCGCGAAGTCCGCGAAGAGTTGGCCTGCAAGGTCAGCGTCGGCGAACGCGTCGGCCAGGCGCTGCAGTACGTCACGTTGAATGATGGCTATGCAGCCCATTACGCGACGTTCTATGCCGCGGAGTTCGGAGACTCGACGAACTCACACGCTGAGCACGAGCTTATCTGGGTGGAACCGGAATCGTTCACGCACGAACATCACGCTTGGGCGGCGCGCAAGCAGTTACTGAGCCTGTCCACGCGAATACCTGCCGTCGCCGCGCAGCAGCAATAGACTCGCCGCCGCGCGACACCGGTAATTCCACATTCAATTACTGTCAGTTAGTTGTTGTCGATCTGCGCGCGCTGCAGTTTGTCGCTGTAGTCGATGTAGACCGTCTTCCATTCGGTGTAAAAGTCAATCGCAGCAATCGCCGCTTCGCGGTGGCCGTTGCCGGTCTGCTTCGTTCCGCCGAACGGCAAGTGCGTCTCTGCGCCGATCGTCGGCGCGTTTACGTAAACGATGCCGGTGAAAAGATCGCGTGTCGCCTGGAACGCACGATTGACATCGCGCGTGTAGATCGATGCCGACAATCCGTACGGCACGCCGTTCGCAACTTCGATCGCCTCTTCGAACGAACCGATCGGAATCACCGAAACCACCGGCCCAAAAATTTCTTCCTGCGAGATGCGCATCTTCGGTCCGCAGTCGCCGAACACCGTCGGCTGGTGGAACCAGCCCTTAGTGTGAACACCCGAATCAAGCCGATTTCCACCCGTCAGCAGCTTGGCGCCCTCGCCTTTTCCGATCGCGACGTAATCCATCACGGTCTTGAGCTGCTGCTCGTTGATGCAGGGCCCCATTTCGACGGTCGCATCGAGACCGTCGCCAACTTTCAACTTCTTCACGCGATCAGTGAATCGCGTCACGAACTCGTGATAGACGCTCTTGTGTACGGCAACACGGCTCGCTGCCGTGCAACGCTGGCCCGTCGTGCCGAATCCACCCCACACCGCGCCGTCCACTGCGAGATCGAGATTCGCGTCTTCCAGCACGATGATGATGTTCTTTCCGCCCATTTCGAGCGAGCAATGCTTAAACTCCGGCGCACAGGCTTGCGCGATCAATTTTCCGACCGCCGTCGAACCTGTGAAGCTAATCACGGGAGCATCCGAGTGCGAAGCCAGCGGCGCGCCCGCGTTCGGCCCATCGCCACTCACCAAATTCACAACGCCCGGCGGCAGTCCGGCATCCGCGAGCGTTTGCACGAGGTGATATGAAGAAAGCGGCGTGTCTTCCGCCGGTTTCAACACGACAGTGTTGCCACTCACCAGCGCCGGCATCATCTTCCAGGACGGAATCGCCATCGGAAAATTCCAAGGCGTGATCATGCCCGCGACGCCGATCGACTGGCGCACGCTCATTGCAAACTTGTTCGGCAGCTCCGACGGCGTCGTCTGACCGAACAGCCGGCGCCCTTCGCCAGCCATGTAGTAGGTCATGTCGATCGCTTCCTGCACGTCGCCGCGCGTTTCGGCGAGAACCTTGCCCATTTCGCGCGTCATGTCTTTCGAGAAGTCTTCTTTGTGAGCCACCATCGACTCGGCCGCGCGATACAGAATCTCGGCGCGCTTCGGCGCGGGAACCAACCGCCACTTCTTGTACGCCTGCTTCGCCGACTCAACAGCTGCATCGACGTCTTCCGACGTGGACGACACGAACATGCCGACAAGCTCATCGGTATTGGCCGGGTTACGGTTTTCATAGGCCTTTCCACTCTTAGACTCGACCCATTCGCCGTTGATGAAGTTGCGGTAAACGCGCGGGGCTGCTGCTGTTGCCATGAAATGCCTCCTGAAATTTTTCACTGTCTCGGCGGCGGTAGCCGTCGGCGTGTCAATCTCTGATCTCGAACTCTGGCCTCGGGCCAGCCGAAATCCCGGCCAAGACTATTCCGGCCGCTAAATCCTTGTGCCGCCTCAACTTGCGGCAGCTAGCTGCGACTTTTGTCAAAAATTGAGCGGTTGCCTCTCGGGTGGATTCGACGCGGGAAGATGCCGCTGGAGTCTCCAGTTTATCCGCGGATGCAGAAAGCGTCAAACGCCCGCCTCTTGGCTCCGCCGGACCACAAGCATAGACGAGCCGGGGGCGTCCCGTTGACGTACGCGAACAGTAACCGCGCTTTTTACATTGATGTTACAAAGTCATGGCAATCGTCGCACTCGCGTTCTGTAGATTCATCCTCAAGCAATTGAGTGATTCTCCTTGGGCACAAAATGAAGGCTGGAGGTTGCGCCCGCAAACTCCAGCCTTCTACATTTTAGGCCCCGCCATTCCCCGATCAGTTCCCGCTTCTCGCTTTGCTTGACTCCCTCGCGTTAGCCACATAGGCTTGCTGCCATTGCAGTCGGTAACTTCCCTTCCCAATCTGCACCGGATCCGCAACTCTAAGGAGAGACACTGAGATGAAGCAAACTTTGCTGGCTATTCTTGTCCTTGCAGTCTGTCTGGTCGCACCAACGCTGATGAAAGCGGATGCAAGCGCAATCACTGGCACCTGGAAATTGAATCTGGAGAAATCGAAATATGCAGCCGGCGCAGCGCCCAAGAGCTTAACCCGCACGATCACCGCGGACGGCGACAAGGTGACCTACAGCTTCGACGGCCAGGCCGCCGACGGCTCAGCGTTGAAATACTCGTTCACCCTCCAGTATGACGGAAAGGACTATGAAATTAGCGGTCCTGGCCCATACGGCGCGGATCACATTTCACTCAAGCTGGTGAACTCGCACATGACCGAAGGCACGCTGAAAAAGGGCGACAAGGTCGTCTCTACCGTTCACACAACCGTGTCCCATGACGGTAAGACAGCCACCGTCACCGGCAAAGGCACCGACAAAGACGGCAAGCCGATCAAGCAGACACAAGTCTTCGACAAGCAATAGGCTAGCTAAGTAAGACTTAGGCATTGTCATCGGCCGGGGAGCGCGGCGACACTCTCCCTGGCCGAAGCTTTTTCAGCTTGTGACGCTTGCCCCAACAAGGCGTTATTGCCGTGATGATTGGAGGGAACTGCCCGTAAGCCGCGAAGTGGAGTTCGGCGGCGCAACCGGCTCGGCCACGCCAGCAGTCGTGGATCCAAGGCCTAGTTTTTCAAGTGTAAGAGCGTCGAGCTTTCCGCTCGGATTCAGCGCATGCGTGGTCTGAAACTTTTTCATCGCATCGATGGTGTTGTTGTCCCACTTCCCCGTCGGTG
>DATAMU010000599.1:0-5178 GCA_036266605.1 Candidatus Acidiferrum sp.
TCGATTCTGGCGCGTCGCTTGTGGTTATCGAACACAATCTCGACGTGATCAAATCCGCCGATTGGCTGATCGACATGGGACCCGAAGGCGGCGATCAGGGCGGCAAAATCATCGCCACCGGCACGCCGGAACAAGTCGCGCGCAACGCACAATCGCACACCGGAAAATTTCTCGCTCGCGCACTCGCCGCTCACAACAACGGGCACTCCAACGGTGGCGCAAATGGTCAGCAGGCAAAGCGCCAGCCCGGCACAGCATCCAAATCATCGAGCTCTTCAGCTACAATCGAATCCGGAGCCCACGCCCCGTCGTCCTCGGAATCATGACCGCTGCAAGCTGTCGCGCTATCGCCGCTCTTTTCGTTTTCGCAGGAGCGCCGCACCTTGTCCCCGCCATTGGCGGTATGCGACACGACGCTTTTACGCAATCGTCCACAGCGAAATCGTCAGGACCCCAATCCCGCAAAGAAACTATCCACAATCCGCTCAATGATTACCTCGACGAAGCCCAGCGTGACATCGACAAGAGCGATTTCACCGCCGCGATCGCGCCGCTGCAAAAATTCATCGCCGAAAAACCCGATGTCGCATTCGCGCATTTTCAGCTCGCATACGCGTACACCGCGCTGAAGCAAGTTCCTGAAGCTCGCGCCGAGTACGAAAAGGCGATCTCGCTTGATCCAAAGATGACGGAAGCCTACTTGAATCTCGGAATCCTGCTCTCCGACCCAGCTCCCGCCGATGCCGTTGCGCCGCTCAAGAAGGCCGTCGATCTCCTCCCATCGCAATCGCGACCAAGAATCCTCCTTGGCGTGGTGCAAGAGCGAACCGGCGACCTCGGAGGCGCCGCGAACTCGTTCGAAGGCGCTGTCAATCTCGACCCGCGTGACACGGAAGCGACTCTCCACCTCGCGCGCCTCTATCTCAAACTCAAGCGCCCCGCCGAAGCCGAGAGCAAATTCCGCAGCCTGCTCAATGCCGATCCAAATTCCGCCGTCGCCGCACTCGGCCTCGCCCAAACACTCGACGCGGAAGGGAAGCCCGAAGCCGCCGACGCTTATCGCAAATATCTGACGCTCCAGCCGAACGACCAGGCCGCCCGCGCCCGCATCGTCCATTTTCTCGTCGAGCAGCAAAATTACGACGAAGCCCTGGCCGAACTCGATCGCGCCGACAAAGGTACAGCCCCGAGCTCCGACACGCTTCGCCTTCGCGCCGACATTCAAATCGCGCAAAAACATTTCGACGACGCCATCGCAACGCTCCAAAGCGCGATCGCGCTGACACCGAAAGACCCGCAACTCGTCGCCGGCCTCGGCCGCATTTACCTCCAAAAACACGACTACCCATCCGCCGAGAAGCAATTCAAAGCCGCGATCCAGCTCGAGCCGAACAACATCACCTACTGGAAAGACATGAATTCTGCTTACTACCTGTCGGGCGACTGCGTCTCAACGCTCGCCGGTCTTGACGTCATCGCCAAGGTTGAGCAGCCCGGAGCCGGCGCGTGGTTCATCCGCGCGCTTTGCTACGATAAGCTGCACCAGATCAAGCCGGCTTTGGAGGCGTATCAGAAGTTCTTGTCGATGGACGAGAACAAGAATCCGGATCAGATCTGGCAGGCAAAGCAACGGACTCAGGTTTTACAGCACCAACTCGAAGCGAAAAGGCAATAAATGCGTTTGCGGCTCACAAGCTGCGTGTTTGTTATCGCGATTGCGCTCGTGTGTTGCCTAAATCCGGATTTTCTCTCGTCGGCTGCGACCGGAATCGCCTTCGGCAACCTCGTTTCCGACAAACAGAGGTCCCCCTCCAGCGAACTGCAGTCCCGATTCGATCACGAAACAAATTCCGTCCATAAAGCCAAACTCTTCGAAAAGCTGAGCGACGAGCAACTCGCGGAAGTGCGACACGCCTCGCAATCCAGCGACTACAACGCCGTCGGCATGATCATGGAGAAATACCGAGACAACGCGCGCGCCGCCGTCGACGCTCTGAAAAGGGAACACCCAAATGCGGATCATCAGATCAACGGTTACAAGCAGCTCCAGATTCACATTCGCCGCGCGATTCGCGATCTCAAAGAGACGATCTTGCTCGCTCCCGACGAATACAAACCGCCGCTTGGAATCGTCGAGCACGATTTGTCTTTGATCGATGACGAACTTTTGCAGAGCTTGTTCCCGTCGCCGCCGCAACCGCCAAGTGGTAGTTCGCCCGAAAATCAGCCAATTGCGAACAACACTTCGAGCTCGTCGCCGTCGGGCAGCGCCCTCGAGCAGACGCCGGGCGGCAACTCACAAGCAGCGTCAACGGATTCGACCGAATTAAATCCAAGTGGGACGTCGAGCGCGACCTCGAGCTCGGCGGAGCAACCGAAGAGCGAACCGTCTGCCGATTCTCAGGAGAAGTCCGACATGAACATCCAAAACTGCATCCTCACCGCCGTCGTCACTTGCGGCATCGCGCTCTCGACGTGTGGCGATCTTCGCGCTCAGTTTGAACAAAAGGACTACCTCTCGCCCATGGAGTCCGACAAAATTCGCGACGCCGAAACCACCAACGATCGCCTCAAGCTCTTTGTCACTTTCGCCGATGACCGCCTGAAGAAATTCCAGTACGAGCTGCAGCATCCTTCCGCGAATCGCCACGGCGAAATGCTCAACGGCCTGATGAACGGCTACGTCGGCTGTCTCGATGACGCCGCCGACCTGATGCAGCTCGGCATCGAAAAACAGGAAAACATTCGCGCTGGCGTGGACCTGATCAATACGAAAGCGAAGGAATTCCTCAAAGTACTGAACAAAATTTCCGCCGATAAAGTGGACATCGACATCTACAAAGACAATCTCGACGACGCCATCGAAGGCACCAAAGACGCCATCACCGATTCCGAAAAAGCCAAAAAGGCCGTCGCGCCTCCACCTGTCAGGCGAAAAAGTTAGCTCGACTGAATTTTGACCAGAAGCATCGCCATTCGTAAACTATCGTTAGCGATGCCCAAACTTTCGACAGCCGTGCCCGGCGGCGCCGCCCTTTTCCAACGCGTCTACACCCGTCTCAACTGCGAAGGCCGCCCACCCCGCTTCCACGTCGATTTTTATCCTTACTCGTCGCTGACACTCACCATCCGTCGCCGCGAAGAAAACGTCTTCGTCCGCTTCTCCGATCTTCTCCAGCGCGCCCCGCTCCCCGTACTCGAAGCCGCCGCCGCCCTCTTGCTCGCTCGCGTCTATCGTCGCCGAGCCTCGCGCCAGCTCACCGCTCCTTATCTCGACTATGCCCGTTCTCACAAAACGCGCGCTCGCATCAACCGCATGCGTGGCACGCGCGTGCGAGCCGCAACGCAGCCGCAAGGCCGCCACTTCGACCTCGACAAATTATTTGACGAATTAAACGCGAAATACTTCGAAGGAAAACTCGCTCGCCCCAAAATTGGCTGGAGTAACCGCTCGTGGCGTCGCCAATTCGGCTGCTACGACCCCGGCCCCAACCACATCCTGCTCAATCGACGCATGGACCGCCCCAACGTCCCGCAATGCGCCGTCGAGTACGTCCTCTACCACGAAATGCTGCACGTCAAACATCCGACGCGCCGCTCCGGCTGCTCGCTCATCTCCCATTCGCCCGAGTTCCGCGCCGAAGAAAAACAATTCGCCCAATTCGATCGCGCTCGCAAAATCCTCGACCGCCTCGCCCGCTAGCGCGCCCGCCGTCGCATCGCCAAGCAACAAGTTGTCATCCTGAGGCCGCTGAAGGCGGCTGAAGGATCTCAACGTAAGGACGATCTCCCAATTTTCGCTAAGGCTACGCAGCAGAACTAAAACTCACCGAATATCTTTCTTCTCCTTCTCCGCCTCTTTATAAAGCTTCTCGATCCGCTTCCGAATCTTCTCCGCGTCTTCCGCCTTCGGATACAAATCCAAATACCGCTGATACGACTTCGCCGCCGGCTTCTTCAGCCCTTTCTTTTCCTGAGCCTCACCCAAATATTTGAATGGCACCGCGTATCCGGGTTTTGCGATCGTCGCATCCGTAAAGCGATCGATCGCCGCATCGACGTCTCCCTTCCTCATGTAATACTGCCCGACCTCAAGGTCCTTCTCCGCCCGCTGCGGATCCCATTTCGGCTGATCATCCGCCGACTCCGTCGCATTGTCCTTGTTCGTCTTCGGCAGCGGCTTCTTCTCAGATGGTGTAGCCGGCGGCGCATCCGCAGGCTTCTCCGGAGCCGCTGGATCCTGCCCCGGCTCCTGCGCAAACGATCCCATCGCACCCGCAGTCGCAACGACAACCGCCAGCACAACCATCCTCATCCGCCAATCAACTCTCATCACAGCCCCATGAAATGTAGGGGCGCAGCATGCTGCGCCCCAGCTTGCCCAGTCGTTAGCACGATCTCATCTGTTTTGAGTCTTGCTCTCGACGTTCAACTTTCGACTGTCAACTCTCTTTACTCCCCAATCTCCCTCACCCAAACATTCCGATATCTCACCGGATGATTGTGATCCTGCAACGCCAACGGCAACTTCGCCGCCGTATTCTTATATTCCGGTGTCGGCGTCGAAGTCGTTCCCTGAATCTCCACGTTGTCCTGCACCAAAACACCATTTTGTATCACCGTCACGCGCGCCTTCTTCGACACCGTATCTCCACTAAACACCGGCGCGTGAAACACGATGTCATACGACTGCCACTCGCCCGGCTTCCGCGCCGCGTTCACCAGCGGCGGATATTGCCCATACACCGCGCCGACCTGCCCGTCCGGATACGTCTTGCTCTCATACGAATCGAGCACCTGAATTTCGTACAGTCCCATTAAAAACACGCCGCTGTTTCCGCGATCCTGATCCTCGCCCACTGCCGGCGACGGCTCGCGAAACTCCAGGTGCAATTGCATGCTGCCAAACGATTGCTTCGATTGAATCTGTCCCGTCTTCGGCACGACTTCAAAATATCCGTCGGTCACTTTCCACTTCGCCGGGCTGCCGTCCTTGCTGCTCACCCACGCAGACAAATCTTTGCCGTCAAACAGCACCGTCGCATCCGATGGCGCCTTGCCCGCCCCTTCTTGCGACGACCACGTCCCCGGATCGATCACCTTCGGCGCCGGCCGGTTCCGGTCGTGCGCCTTCCACTGCGTCTGCCACGCCGTCGCACCGCACGCCAGCACCAGCAT
>DATAMU010000600.1:0-2410 GCA_036266605.1 Candidatus Acidiferrum sp.
GCGATTTTCGCAACTGGAGCGATCGAAACGGCAGTGGGTTGAAGATATCGACGCGATCAGCGATTACATCGTAGTGCACGACCGGTCGTTTCGGATTGTGCGCACGAATCGATCACTAGCTTCGCATTTGGGCGTGCCGCCGGCTGCGCTGGTCGGCGATCCGATGACCAGCCTGCGGCAGATTGCTGAAACACGCAGCGAACTTCCCTGCCCGTTCTGTCGAGATACACAGCAGGCGCGCGAGGAATATATCGTTGCGTCGCCGGAGCGGATTTTTCTGGTCTCGACATCGCGGACGCCGGGCGTTTCGGACGACGACACGCGCACGATTCACGTTTTGAAGGATATGACCGACCGGCGCGAGGCCGAGCGGCGCTATCGCGAACTGTTTGACAGCATTCAGGAGGGATTGTTCTTTGCCACGCCGGAAGGGCGATTTCTGGATGTGAACGACGCGATGGTGCGAATGCTGGGGTACGACTCGCGCGAAGAGATGCTGCGGGCGGACGTCAGCACGCATCTGTACCCGGTCGCGGCGGAGCGGCAGCGATTCTTTTCGGCGTTGTCGAAGCGTGGAGTACTGCGGAATTACGAAGAAACGTTGCGGCGGAAGGATGGGACGCTGCTGCACACACTGCAGAACATTACGGCGGTGCGCGACGCGGCCGGGAAGATTGTCCAAGTTCGCGGATTGATGCTGGATGTGACCGAGCAGAGGACGTTTCAGTCGCAGTTGCAACGCGAGCGCGACTTCAACCAGAAGATTCTGAATACAACGCAGAGCATGATTTTGGTGCTCGATACGGCGGGATTGATCAGTTATGCGAACCGGCGGGCGTTCGAGACGGGTTATCGCGAAGACGAGTTGATCGGGCACCGGCTGGTGGATTGGGTGGAGGCAGCTCAGCGCGAAGATTTTGAAGCGGCGCTGGAAACGACGGCGCACGGGCATCAGGTCGAGAATCTTGAGTTGCGCGTGCGGCGCAGCGATGCGTCGATGGGGCACTTTTCGATCAGCTTGAGCCCGATGCGTGACGAACAGGGCGCGGTGAATAGCGTCGTGGTCGTGATGACCGATATTACCGATGCAGTGCTGTTACAGGCGAAGCTGGCGCACTCGGAGAAAATGGCAACGATCGGTCGGCTGGTTTCGGGCGTCGCTCATGAGGTCAATAATCCGCTGGCGGCGATTTTGGGATTCACGGATCTCCTGCTGGAGAATCCGGCGATTCCCGACAATGCGCGCGAGGACTTGCAGATCATTCTGCACGAAACGCAGCGAACTAAGGACATCGTTCAGGATTTGCTGAGTTTTGCGAGGCAGAGGCCGGTGCAGCGCGAATTGGTGCATGTCAACGCGGTGCTGAGACAGACGATCAAGCTGCGCAGCTACGACTTCGCGAGCCACGGAGTTGAGGTACTCGAAGAGTTCGATGAGAAGCTGGCAGATGCGCTGGGAGACGCGCAGCAGTTGCAGCAGGTCTTCTTGAATATTCTGAATAACGCGTACGACGCGGTTCAGGAAGTTGGGCAGCGTGGACGGATCGCGATTCGCACCTCGCAGCAGGGACCAAACATCGAGGTCGCAATCACAGACAACGGCACCGGCGTGAAGGACACGGAACGGATTTTCGATCCGTTTTACACGACGAAGCAGGCGAACAAAGGCACTGGACTGGGGCTCAGCATCTGCTACGGCATCGTGCGGGCGCACGGCGGCGAGATTTTATGCCGGAACAACGAGAACGAGCCCGGCAGTACGTTTATCGTGCGCGTACCTTTGGCGACCGAGGCGGCTACAGCCGCTGCTCTCGCCAAAGAGGCTGGGCGATGAACACGTCGCCGATTTTGTTGATCGAAGACGAGCCGTCGGTTACGGCTTTCTTGCGCGCGGCGCTAGAGCGGCGAGGATACGCGGTCGAGGACGCAGCGTCTGGCGCCGAAGGATTGGAGAAACTTGGCGACCGGGAATATTCCGGCGTGATCTCCGATATACGAATGCCAGGTTCGGTGAATGGCGCCGAGGTTCACGCGTGGATTCAGCAGAACCGGCCAGAGCTTTGTACGCGCATCATTTTGATCAGCGGCGACACCGCGAACAGTGAGACTCAGCTCCTGTTAAAGCAAAGCGGAACGCCGTGCATCGAAAAGCCGTTTCGAGTGCAGCAACTACTCACTGTGGTGGAGAAAACCTTCGGGAAACCATGAGCACCGATCTAAAAATACGAATGCTGGTTGTAGATGACGAGCAGAGTATCCGCCGTTTGTGCATGACGATTGGCACATCGCTGGGATTTCTGTGCACCGAGGCCGAGAGCGCGGAGGCCGCGGTCGCGCGGCTCGACGCCGAGGCGCCGGACCTCGTGCTGACAGATCTGAAATTGCCAAATCAGTCGGGAGTCGAACTGCT
>DATAMU010000601.1:0-1809 GCA_036266605.1 Candidatus Acidiferrum sp.
CCCAACGCTCGTCATCCCCCTTTCGAGGGATACATCCCCAAAAAACTCCACGAAAGTGTCATTGAACCTGTCAGGCGGCAGCGGTTATAGCTAGTACCTATTGACAAAACCGTAAAGTTGTGCTACCCTGCTCTATGTTCGCCTTCCGCACTGCTCTCTTCGATACTGACCTACTTGTAAGTCGCGCCAAATCAATGGCCTGCGCACTCCCGTTTTTTGTATTTTCTGCAACCCCTTTAAAACAAACCTCTTGCGCACTCTTTCAAAAAACATGGGGGTATACCCCCAAAAAGCGAACCTTGGGCGAAACCGCATCGCCGTCCCGTGTAAAATCTCACCGACCATGACCACTCAAACCAACTCCCAAGTCCCAAATTTCTCCTTGGCTGGCCAAACAGCCCTTGTCACGGGCGCCGCCCGCGGGCTCGGCCGCTCCATCGCCATCGCTCTCGCCGCCGCTGGCACCGACGTCGCCCTCGGCCTCCGCGATCAAAACTCCGCAAAAGATCTCGTCGCAGAAATCGAAGCTCTCGGCCGACACGCTCTCCCTCTTCAGATGGATGTCACCAAGCTCGAACAAATCAACCGCGCCATCGACGCTACGGCCTCGCAGTTCGGAAAGCTCGACATCCTCGTCAACAACGCCGGTGGCGGCTTCACCAATCTCGCCATCGACGTTCCCGAAAATGAATTCGACGAAACGCTGAATATCAATTTGAAAGCGACATTTTTCGCTGCGCAGGCCGCCGCGAAAATCATGATCCGCCAGGGCGGCGGCCGCATCGTCAACATGAGTTCGCAAGCCGGCTACGCTGCGCTCCCCACCGAATCCATCTACTGCGCCAGCAAAGCCGCCGTCTCGCATCTGACGAAATGTCTCGCCGTCGAGTGGGGAAAATTCAACATCACCGTCAACGCCGTCGCCCCAACGTTTATCAAAACTCCCGGCACCGAAGAAGCGCTCGCCGATCCCGTATTCCGCGCCGACACCATCGAGCGCATCGCTGCTCTCCACCGCATCGGCGAACCAGTCGAAGTCAGCGGCGCCGTAGTCTTTTTAGCGTCTCCAGCCGCCTCGCTAATCACCGGCCACACCATCCTCATCGACGGAGGCTGGACCGCTCGCTAACTCGCGCAGCGAGACGGCAGTTGGGTGCCGCACCCTTAGCTTTTGAAGGGTGCGGGTTTAGATTCCACTGCAAGCACCAACAAATTGTGCGAAGGAAAATCGATCGACACAAATTTCTTCGGGAGTCGAGCACAAAGTAAAAAGAAAATTTGGCGAGCGCTCCAAGAAAAATTTTCCGCGCTCAACTAAACTTCATCCATGAACAAAATCACCCCACTCGACGTCAACTGGTGCAATCGTCCCAAATCGATCGCCGCTGCTCTGCTGCAATCTGAAAATCACGCAGCCCTGATCGACCCCGGCCCCGAATCCACTCTAACAACTCTGCGCGAACAACTCCGCCAACACGGCCTCTCCGTCTCCGATCTCAACGCCATCCTGATCACGCACATCCATCTCGATCACGCCGGTGCCACCGGAAAACTGATCCGCGAAAATCCAAATCTAAAAATCTACGTCCACTCCAAAGGCGCCCCGCACATGGCCGATCCATCGAAACTCATCGCCAGCGCCTCTCGCCTCTGGGGCGATCAACTCCCCATCTTGTTCGGCGAAACGTTGCCGGTGCCGCAGGAAAATCTGCAAATTCTCGAAGGCGGCGAAACACTCACGCTAGGCCAACGCAAACTCGAAGTCGCCTACACACCCGGACACGCTTCCCATCACGTCTCTTATTTCGA